>DAIPML010000100.1:0-11169 GCA_036768735.1 Clostridiales bacterium
CTTCGGGTAGTATTTCCCGCAAAAGTGTTGCCTAATTTATTCTTTCCATAGAAGAGGTGTTTACAAAATGTAAAAGGAGGAAAATAGGCAGGGGTGGATGCGCATATTGGTCTATCTGTCTGTGATTTAGCCCTATATTTTATATCTTGCAAGAGTGTGGTTTAACTGAAATAATTCTTGTTTTTGCCCGTAAAAACAAGAAGTATGCTTATGTCTATACATGATGTTGATAACTTTTTTACCACATATGACTACTGCCTCTCAAATATTTAGTAAATTTGTCGAATTATGTCAAGTCAAATAAAGCCAAAGATGTTATTTGCAGAAAAAATTCGCCAACTGCGCGAAGAAAAACAACTATTACAGAGACAAGTTTCGGCTGCTCTTGAAATGGACAATGCACTATATTGTAAAATAGAGCGCGGAGATCGTTCAGCTAAACGAGAACAAGTCGTAAAACTTGCAGACTTGTTTTATGTTGATCCTAAAGAGTTGCTTGTACTTTGGCTTGCAGACCATGTTACTTCAATAATGGTAAATGAAAAAAATATTGCGAATGAAGTGCTAGATATCGTAAAAGCAAGTATAAAGGAATAATAATATGTATACCGATAACTTTAAGAATGCGAGAGGGTCAGAATGGAGAAAATGGGATTTGCATTTTCATACTCAATCTTCTTATGACTACAAAGATAAGTCTGTAACTGATGAACAGATCATTCAAACATTAATAGACAATCAGATTTCTGTTGTAGCGATAACAGATCACCATTTTATTGATGTTGATAGAATAGAACGGTTAAAAAATATAGCAAAGGATAAAGCTACTATTTTGCCTGGTATTGAATTTTGTTCCGAACTTGGAGGAAGTGAATCAATTCATTTCATTGCATTTTTTTCCGAAAATTCTGACATTGGTAGTATTTGGACTACATTGCAAGGGCAATTAGGATTAACTCCAGCCGATGTAAGCAATAAAGGCGGATTAGAAAACGTTCAATGTGACTTAATTGACACTTGTGATATTGTTCATAGATTAGGAGGAGTGACAAGTATTCATGCAGGAACTAAAACAAATACAGTTGAAAATATAAAAAATAATTTAGTTGCAAAAATGCAACAAAAAAGAAGGATTTTATCTGATTGTATTGATATTTTAGAATTGGGAAAAATAGGAGATATTGATAATTATAAAAATATTGTATTTAAAGGTATTGGGTTTCCCATGCCTTTAATAATCTGTTCTGATAATCACGATATTAAAAATTATGAGATAAAGCAAAATTGTTGGATTAAAGCAGATCCAACATTTGAAGGAATAAAACAAATAATATATGAGCCCGAAGAGCGAGTAAGAATACAAGAAACTAATCCGACATTTGATTTTGAGAAATCCCCCTTTACAGAAATTCAAATAGATGATAGTGTTAAAGTTTTTGATGATGAGCAAGACAATGTAATATTTGAAAAAAAAACAATTCCACTAAATAGTAGCTTGGTTTCTATTATTGGAGGTCGAGGAACTGGGAAGAGTATATTAATTGATTATATTTCAGCCGGATTAGGACAAAATGTTAAAAACAGGAATTACACTAAAAGCGATAAAATAACTATTAAGCGGCAAACTTCTTTAAAAGAAAATGCGACCTCTTTTGTTCTTTCGGAGAATCCTAATGTCCAATTTATGTACATTTCTCAGAGTGAAATTAAGAGCATTGTAGAAAAGCCTCAAGACTTCACAAAAAACATTAGAGAAACAATCGGAGTTACTGATAATTACATTGTTTCAAGAGAATACCGAGAAAAGGCAGATCAATATATTAATGAATATTTTGGAGTAATTAAAAT
The DNA here is from genome assembly GCA_036768735.1 of Clostridiales bacterium. Lineage (GTDB taxonomy): Bacteria > Bacillota > Clostridia > DSM-8532 > DSM-8532 > JAAYGP01. Next base: position 1,849 of record DAIPML010000100.1, read on the forward strand.
TCTTGAGATAGATGGAACAAGTAGTCTACAAAAGAAAGAGAATATAGAAAAAGAAATAAAACGATATAACGATTTCATTGCAAGTATAACTTCACAGGAAAATAAGGAAAAGTTAGAAAAGTATCAAAATCATATCAAAAATTTGGAATGGAAAAAATCTTTTCACGAGAACTTAAAAAAACAGCGAGAAATAATTTTACAATTCGAAAGCAATACAAATGTTGAATTACAAAAAATCAACGAACCAATAGCCAAACTAAATCTTGCCATTCCCTTATTGAATAATTCAGAGACCACTGATTATATATTGAAGATTGTTATTCCTGCTGTAGAAGATTCAATTTCTAAAACAGAAGAAGAAATCAACAATACAAAGACTGCTTTTGCAGGCTATTCGGGAGATTTAGCAACTTTGTTGAGCGATGTTGCCAAATTCCAAAGTAAAGTAACAGAACTTCAAGAACAAAAAAATATTATTGACGAAAATGAGAGAAAATTCGAAACGATAAAACAAAATTACTTTAAAGAGCTAGGTACCGAAATAGAGAATAGTATTAATGCTTATAAACAAGAAATTGAAAATAAATGGCTAATATTTAAAAATGGAAGTAGTGACTATTCCGAAGAACAAAAACAATTACTTTTAGATATACTTGGCGAAGACAATCTTAATGTTGTAGTAGAACTCAACTTTGATACAGGAAAAATGTATCAATTGCTCATGCAAAAGTTAGATGGTCGTTCTTGGAATACTGAAAAATTAGAACGCACTCTTAACATAAATAATCTTGATGAATATCTCAATTTTATTAAGCAAACAGGTGTGATAAATACTTTTGGAGAACAAATCAATCCAATCAGAAGTTACGTTTTAGATGTGCTTTTTAGAAAATATAACGAATTTATCACTCACAATATTATTGTTACCTCTAAGAATAAAAATATCACTAAACTATCTCATGGACAACAAGGTACAATCTATTTGAGATTAAAATTAGCCGCTAATTTATTCAGTAAAACAATTGTTTATGATCAGCCTGAAGACGATTTGGACAACGAATTTATCATGTCTGATTTAGTTTCGATTTTCAGGAAAATAAAAAAATACCGACAAATAATAATTGTTTCTCATAATGCAAATCTCGTAGTAAATGCTGATTCAGAGCAAATTATTATTGCTCGAAATGAAGACGGAGTTTTAAAATACACCTCTGGTTCTTTAGAAAATGCAGATATAAACAAACAAATATGCAAAATTCTTGAAGGAGGAGAAAACGCATTCTTAAATAGAGAGAAAAAATACGGATTCAAAAAATAATGTATAGATCATGACAAGAGAACAAGAACGTGATGAACTTCACCGCGCAATATGGCAGATTGCTAACGATTTAAGAGGTAGCGTAGATGGCTGGGATTTTAAGTCCTACGTATTGGGGATGCTATTCTATCGATTTATCTCCGAGAACCTCACTTCCTTTATCAACAAAGAAGAGCGACGAACCGGCAATGCCAATTTTGATTATTCCAAAATATCTGATAAAGATGCTGAATTTGGAAGAGCTGATACCGTAAAAGAGAAAGGCTTCTTCATTTTGCCTTCTGAACTGTTTGTCAATGTCTGTAAGAATGCCAAGAATGATGAAGATCTGAACGAAACGCTAAGTCGTGTTTTTAAGAATATAGAAAACTCAGCCAAAGGGACTGATAGCGAAGACGACCTCAAAGGATTGTTTGATGATATTGATGTAAACAGTAATAAGCTGGGAGGTACTGTTCAAAAACGGAACGAGAAACTGCAAAAGATTTTAGATGCAATCGGCGGCTTGGGTCTTGGCGATTATCAGGATAATACAAACGATATGTTTGGCGACGCCTACGAATACCTCATGACCATGTACGCTAGCAATGCCGGCAAGTCCGGAGGAGAGTTTTTTACACCACAGGAAGTTTCCGAATTGCTTGCCGAAATAACTGTTGTTGGCAAGAAGCAGGTAAATAAGGTATATGACCCTGCCTGCGGTTCCGGTTCTCTGTTGTTGAAGTTTGCTAAAGTATTGGGGAAAGAGAATGTACGGCAGGGATTTTATGGTCAGGAAATTAATATTACTACCTACAACCTTTGTCGCATCAATATGTTTTTGCACGATATTAATTATGAGAAATTCAATATTGCACACGGCGATACCTTGACAGATCCGAAACATTGGGATGATGAACCATTCGATTGTATCGTCTCAAATCCTCCTTATTCGATCAAATGGGAAGGCGATGCCAATCCGCTTCTGATCAATGATCCTCGCTTCTCACCTGCCGGAGTGCTTGCGCCTAAAAGCAAAGCCGACTTGGCTTTTACCATGCACATGCTTTCGTGGCTTTCCACTTCAGGCACGGCAGCGATTGTTGAGTTTCCGGGCGTATTGTATCGCGGTGGCGCCGAGCAAAAGATTCGTAAATATTTGATTGATAATAACTACATTGATGCGGTTATTCAACTTCCACCCGATTTGTTTTTCGGAACCTCGATTGCCACTTGTGTTATTATATTGAAGAAAAGTAAAAAAGACAATGCTACGCTTTTCATTGATGCCTCTGCCGAGTTTGTTCGTGGCGGCAACAAAAATAAACTGAGCGAAACAAACCGCAAACGAATACTCAACGCCTTTATCGATCGTAAAACAGAAGATCATTTTACCCGTTTGGTGCCAAATAGCGAGATTGCCGATAATGACTACAACATTGCCGTAAGCAGCTATGTGGAGCAAGAAGATACCCGCGAGGAGATAGATATTACTGAGCTGAATGCCGAAATAGAAACCATTGTGGCTCGCCAAAGTGAATTACGTAAGGCGATAGATGAGATAGTGGCTGATTTGGAGGGAGGTAAGCGATGAATAAAGTAGAGAAGCTGATTGAGGAGCTTTGCCCTGATGGGGTGAAATATCAAAAGTTGAAAGATATATTTAGTATAACTCGTGGTAGAGTTATGTCTAAAGAGTATTTGAGAGATAATTTAGGAATCTATCCCGTCTATTCTTCCCAAACGGCTAATAATGGAGAAATAGGGAAAATTGGAAGTTATGATTTTGATGGAGAATATTTAACTTGGACTACGGATGGAGCTAATGCTGGCACTATTTTCTATAGAAATGGCAGATTTAGTATAACAAATGTATGTGGTTTACTAAAAGCTAAGGATGAGCGAATTATACCTAAATTTGCATATTATATCTTGAGCATAATAATGAAGAACTATGTGAGCACTGGGATGGGAAATCCTAAATTAATGAGTAATGTCGTTGAGAAAATATCTATCCCCATTCCCCCTATCCCTATCCAACAAGAAATCGTAAATCTTCTCGACAAATTCACTTCGCTGGAGGCGGAGCTGGAGGCGGAGCTGGAGGCGGAGCTGGAGGCGCGTTCGCGCCAATATGAATATTATAGAAATGAATTGTTGTCACTCAATGAGAATGAAGTGGAGTGGAAGACTTTGGGGGAAGTTGGAGAATATTCAAATAAACGAATCTCTGCTACGGATATGAATACTGAGATTTACGTTGGAGTAGATAATTTACTGCCAAATAAGCAAGGAAAAACAATATCAAGCTATGTTCCAACAACTGGCAACTTGACAATGTATCAAGAAAATGATATTTTAGTTGGGAACATTCGTCCATATCTCAAAAAAATATGGAGAGCAACAAATAAAGGAGGAACAAATGGCGATGTTTTAGTAATACGTATTAATGAAAAAAACAAATACAAATTAAGTTCTGAATACTTGTATTATCTTATATCCTCTGATGATTTTTTTAATTACAACATGCAATTTGCTAAAGGAGCAAAAATGCCACGAGGTGATAAATCAGCAATTATGAAATATAAAATCCCAATCCCTCCTCTTTCCGAACAAGAACGCATTGTAACTATTTTAGATAAATTCGATAAATTAGTCAACGATATTTCAGAAGGTCTGCCTGCCGAAATCAATGCGAGGAGAAAGCAATATGAATATTACCGCGAAAAATTGCTAAACTTCAAAAATGTAAATAGTTAACGATTATGCCAAAAGAACTGACAAATTCTTCTGTATCAAGACAGAATATACTTAACAACTCGCTTGCTGTAAACGAAATACAAAAGGCGGTTGGAGTGAAAGGAATCTTATTTGAGAGCGAATATAAGTTTCTCAAACGGCAGATTGCCGATTTTTTTGAGGTTACGGAACGTACCATAGATAACTATCTTGAGAAATACGAAAAAGAGTTGTCGAAAAACGGCTACGAGGTTTTGAAGGGTAAGCGACTGACTGACTTAAAGTTAGTCGTATCAAGAGATTTTGGTAACGAAATCGATTTCGTTACCAAAACAACAGTTCTTGGAATATTTAACTTCAGAGCATTTTTGAATATTGCAATGTTGTTGTCTGACAGCGAAAAAGCCAAAGAACTAAGAAGCGTTATGCTGGATATCGTTATAGATACAATAAATAAGCGAACAGGAGGAAGTACAAAATATATCAACCAACGCGATGAAGATTTTATTGGCAATTTGTTGCGTGGAGAAGATTATCGCAAAGAATTTACCGATGCTTTGCGGGATTTTGTTGATATGGGTAATTTCAAGTATATGGTCTATACAGACAAAATATATAATAGTATTTTTAAAGAAAACGCAGCAGAATATAGACGCGTATTAAAATTAGAAGAAAAAGAAAACGTACGGCAAACAATGTATAGTGAAGTCTTGGATATTATTTCCAGCTACGAAACGGGATTTGCCGAATTATTAAAAACAGAATCTCAACGTTTAGATCGTAAACTGACTTCGTTTGAAACTGATAAATTATTTTCGGAATTTGAAAAACAAAGACTTTGGGAACCATTGCGTGAAAAAGCCCGAAATAAAATGGCAAGTAGGGATTTGTGTTTCAGAGATGCACTGCATAAGAATTTAGAAGAATACATTAGCTCGGTTCCTCAAGCTGATTTCGAACGATTTTTGGGCGAGAAAAGCATGGAACTTAACGAACGTCTTGAAGAATACAAAGAAGCCTTGAAACGCTTAAAAGATCGAGATTAATATGACTCTATATATAACACAGGAACAAGCTGAACTTATCCATTGAAAGACTGTTGATCTTAGTGGTGGCGGTAGTTATGAAGCAATAAATATTGGCTATTTATATAGTGCCTTGGAGCTAATACAAAATGATGATTACTATCCGACATTCGAAGAGAAGCTCATTCATTTAGTTTGGTCTATTAATCGGAATCACGCTTTTTCGGACGGAAATAAGCGGTTGTCAATAACCTTAGGAGTGCAGTTCTTATCGTTAAATGGATATTTATATTGTATAGAACGATTCTTGCGAGAAATGGAAAATATAAGTTACCACTTGGCTGCCGGACGTATAGATAAAGAACTATTGGCAGAAATCATTCATTCGTTTTTAGAAAACGATGAGGATTTTTGTGAGGAACTTAAATTGAAGCTATTGCTTGCTATTGACAATCAAGAAATTGGTTTTAACGAAAATGATGAATTAGTATGACATATTCTTTAGTCGCTGAAAATCCAGAAAGCACCGTCGTTGCCGAATATCAATCGGATTATAAACGGGAACAACATCATCAATCGGAAGCCGATTTGGAAAAAGCGTTTGTTGAGCAGCTTCAAACGCAAGCTTATGATTATTTGCCTATCACTTCGGAAGAGGAGTTGATTGTCAATCTGCGAAAGCAGTTGGAGTTGTTGAACGATTACCGCTTCTCTGATTCGGAATGGGAGCAGTTTTTCAAAAGCAAAATCGCCAATCAGAACAACGGTATTGAAGAGAAAACAAGCATTATTCAGGAAGACCATATTCAGCTATTGGATAAAGATGACGGAACAACCAAAAATATATACTTGCTCGACAAGGCCAATATCCACAATAACCGATTGCAGGTTATTAATCAATATACGGTCGACAATGGTCAGCGCTCCAATCGTTATGATGTAACTATTTTGGTAAATGGCTTGCCGTTGGTGCATATCGAACTCAAGAAGCGAGGAGTAGATATAAAAGAAGCATTTAATCAGATCAATAGATACAATCGGGAATCATTTTGGGCAGGCTGTGGATTATTCGAATACGTCCAGCTTTTCGTTATTTCGAATGGTACGTATACGAAGTATTACAGCAATACCACACGATTTGCTCATATAAAAGAAATAGGGGATGGTGCGGTGAAGAAAGGGAAACGTACCAGCAACAGCTTTGAATTTACCTCCTGGTGGGCAGATGCCAATAATCGACCAATAACGGATTTAATGGATTTTTGCCGTACGTTCTTTGCGAAACACGCTTTACTAAATATCCTGACTAAGTATTGTGTCTTTACTTCCGAAAAGCTTTTGTTGGTTATGCGACCTTATCAGATTGTTGCAACAGAACGCATACTTGGGAAAATTAACTCTTCAAACAATTACAAGTCGTATGGTACAATAGAGGGTGGAGGCTATATCTGGCATACCACCGGAAGTGGAAAAACACTTACCTCATTTAAGACTGCGCAGTTAGTGAGTAAATTGTCTTTTATAGATAAAGTGTTGTTCGTAGTGGATAGAAAAGACCTCGATTATCAAACCATGAAAGAATATGATAAGTTTGAGAAAGGTGCTGCCAATAGCAATACTGATACAGCTAAATTAAAAAAGCAGTTGGAAGACAGCAATGCCCGGATTATCATAACCACCATTCAGAAACTATCAATACTGATAAAAAAGCACAAAAAGCATGCGTCGTATAATAAGCATATTGTAATCATATTTGATGAATGTCACCGTTCACAGTTTGGTGATATGCATACCGCCATAACCAGTGCATTCAAGAAATATCACCTCTTTGGTTTTACCGGAACGCCTATATTTTCCAAAAATTCAAGCAGTAGTGGCAAACCTCACTTGCGTACAACCGAACAAGCATTTGGAACGAAACTCCATACATATACGATTGTCGATGCTATTACAGATAAGAATGTGCTTCCTTTCCGTATTGATTATATTCGCACGATGAAGGAACAGGAAGATATTGCAGATGCGAAAGTTTGGGATATTGATCGCGAAAAGGCATTAGCCTCACCTAAGAGAATTAGCAATATCGTTCAATATATACGAGAACATTTTGACCAAAAGACAAAGAGGAATAGTTATTATCAATTAAAAGACCGCCGTTTAGCTGGATTCAACTCCATTTTTGCAGTAGCCTCTATTGATGTAGCAAAGAAGTATTACACCGAATTTCAAAAACAGTTAGCAGGGTTACCAAGTGATAAACAACTAAAAATTGCAACTATATACAGTTTTGGCGTCAATGAAGCCGATGATGAAGAGAACGGTATTATAGAAGATGAAAATTTGGAGGATACAAGCCGGTTGGATCAGAGTTCAAGAGATTTTTTAGAAGCTGCCATTCAGGATTATAACAAGATGTTCAAAACCAATTTCGATACGTCAAGTGATAAGTTTCAGAACTATTATAAGGATGTCTCGCAAAAGGTAAAAGACCGCGAAATAGATTTGCTAATAGTCGTCAATATGTTCCTTACCGGTTTTGATGCAACAACACTAAACACCCTTTGGGTGGACAAAAATTTACGCCTACACGGATTGTTACAAGCCTATTCACGTACCAATCGCATTCTCAATGCTGTTAAAACTTTTGGAAACATAGTTTGCTTTCGCAATTTGGAAAAAGCAACCAACGAAAGCATTGCGCTATTTGGCGATAAAGAAGCAGGAGGAATTGTCTTGTTAAAGACCTATTCCGAATACTACAACGGCTACCAAAAGGGCGATAAAGATGTTCCAGGCTACGCTGATTTAGTAGATGAGTTGTTAGATAAATATCCTGTAGGCGAACAAATTATTGGAGAAGAGAACCAAAAAGGATTTATCAAATTATATAGTGCTATCCTGAAAGTGAAAAATATACTTTCGACCTTCGATGAGTTTGCCGGAAATGAGATTATATCGGAAAGAGATGTACAAGACTATCATAGTATGTATATCAATCTGTATAATGAATTCAGAGGGAAAAACAAGGGAGACTGTGAAAATGTAAATGACGATATTGTCTTCGAGATGGAGTTGATAAAACAAGTAGAAATCAATATCGACTATATTTTAGCTCTGATTAAGAAGTTTCACGAAGGGCATTTGCAAGATAAAGAAATTGTGGTAAGTATTAATAAGGCGATTGATTCAAGTGTTGAACTTCGCAACAAGAAAGACCTCATTGAGCGTTTTATTGATTCGCTTAATCCGTCTTCCAATGTAGATGACGATTGGCATTCGTTTGTAGATGCGAAGAAACTCGAAGAATTAAACGTGATTATTGCTGAAGAAAATTTAGATAAATACGAAACATATAAATATGTAAACAACGCTTTTCGCGATGGCTATATTCAAGCTACTGGAACTGCTCTTACGAAAGTGTTACCCCCTGTTTCAAGATTTACCCCAACAGGAGACCGAACCAAGAAAAGAGAGACCGTTATTGAGAAGCTGAAAGCATTCTTCAATAAGTTTTGGGATATTTCAGGCGGTAGGTTTGAAGATTAGGAATTATCACATACCAATAAATATTCTATGAGTTTAGATATACACTTTTTCAAAAAGGCTTTGATATTCAGAAAAGCAGAACAGATATGGCTACCACATATACGAAGTTGCAAGCCATAAAAGAAGAATTGGAGCAACTCGAAGATGATTTTGAGGAAGCGAAACACTCCTCTCTCAATATTACCCATAATCTCAACAATATGGCTAAGGCTGTCGGATTGTATGAGGTTTTATGGAGACCGGAAGATGTTGGGATTACTACAGCTTCCCAAATGATTGTACCACTCGAGAAAGGTATCGATGTACTGGTTACTAATCCGGATAAATATAAGGTACTCAACCCTCCCAACGGATATGGAAGTTATGAGGATTTTGTCAGCTTTTGCAAATCTGTGCTACATAATTGCCGTGAATATCCTGATGCGGTTATTGAAGCAAGTGCATAATATTGTTCACTATCTTTGCGCGTTCATTGACAATGAACAGTGTTGCAAAATGAACAAGAACGATTAAAGACGACAATGTAACCGATGATTTGTATACACAATATCAGTGTCATATTTGTACCATAAAAACATAACTATCTGATATTCATATATGCTCAATTTTGAAGAGGTGAAGTAATCTATAGAGTTTATTATTAAATACTATTAAACCGCGGCAAACAGATGATTTGCTGCGGTTTTTATTTTTCAGAACTACATTTTCTGAAAT
>DAIPML010000101.1:0-11145 GCA_036768735.1 Clostridiales bacterium
TCGTAAAAACGCGTGATGTTCAGCTTTAGCTGAACGAGTTCACTGGTTTGTTAAGCACTAACTATATAAATTGAACATAATTTTACTTATGCTGTGACAAGCAATAAAGGATTATGCGAGCATAATCCAGCAATACAGGTGCGTACCCACCGGAACGCACCCCCACCAGGTGCGTACCCATCGGAACGCACCCCATGTGCGACCCAGATTTAACAGATGGGGTAGCTTGGTGGTGGGTACTTATTTCACACGACAGGCGGCGAGTCAAAACTTATCTTTTTTGTGATTCCGCTAATAATGCAGTGTTCATACTGAAGATTTCTTTAATTTCTCGATTTGATCCCGCAATACAGCCGCTCTTTCAAACTCAAGTGCTTTTGCAGCTTTCTTCATTTCATCTGTTAATTTCTCGATCACAGCTTCCATAGGTTCATTTTCATCTATTTCATCTCCAAGGTTTATGTCGTATCCTAAGCTGTCTTCTGCGACTTTCAGTGTTTCAAGTGAAGAGTGAACAGACTTAATAATTGTTTTCGGAGTAATTCCCATTTTCTTGTTATATTCGATCTGTATTTGTCTGCGCCTATTTGTTTCACTAATCGCTTTTTCCATGGAATTTGTAATATTATCAGCATACATTATAACCTTGCCATTTACATTTCTGGCTGCACGACCTATGGTTTGTATCAACGATGTTTCCGAACGCAAAAATCCCTCTTTATCCGCATCCAGAATAGCTACAAGTGAAACCTCGGGTAAATCCAGACCTTCACGAAGAAGATTAATACCGACCAAAACATCAAAAACTCCCAGACGAAGATCACGGATAATTTCAATTCTTTCAAGGGTCTCAACATCCGAATGAAGATAACGAACCTTTATGCCTACCTCACCAAGATACTGCGTTAACTCCTCAGCCATTCTTTTAGTAAGGGTGGTTACAAGTATACGCTCATTCTTCCCGGTTCTGGTACGGATTTCTTCCATTAAATCATCAATCTGCCCTTGAATGGGTTTCACCAATATTTCCGGATCAATAAGACCTGTTGGACGGATTATCTGCTCCACCACTATTTTTGACTTCTCACGCTCATATTTGCCCGGCGTAGCACTTACATAAATGGTTTGGTTCACTCTTTGCTCAAATTCTGAAAACATAAGGGGGCGGTTATCATAAGCAGAAGGCAGTCTGAATCCGTATTCTACCAATGACTCTTTTCTTGATCGATCCCCATTATACATTGCTCCTATTTGAGGCACCGTAACATGGGATTCATCTATAACAACAAGAAAATCCTTTGGAAAATAATCCAACAATGTATATGGCGCACTTCCTGAGTTTCTGCCGCTTATATGTCTTGAATAGTTCTCAATCCCTGAACAGAAGCCTACCTCCCGCATCATTTCGAGATCATATCGGGTTCTTTGTTCAAGTCTTTGAGCTTCTAGTAATTTATCATTTTCTCTAAAATATCTTAATCTTTCTTCAAGCTCTGTTTCAATTGTCTTTATTGCCCGCTCCATTTTTGCTTTTGTGGTAGCATAGTGTGAAGCAGGAAATACTGCAATATGTGTTCTTGTTCCCGTAACTTCACCTGTCAATGGATCAATCTCGGTTATTCTTTCTATTTCATCACCGAAAAACTCTACTCTCATGATCATCCCCGAAGATGCAGACGGATAAATATCAAGCACATCACCTTTTACCCTGAATGTCCCACGCTTAAAGTCAATCTCATTTCGTGTATACTGAATGTCAACCAGCTTTTCAATAACCTCATCCCTGTCTTTTATCATACCCGGTCTTAATGACAGCATAAGATCCGTATAGTCTTCCGGATCTCCGAGACCATAAATACAGGATACACTGGCTACAATGATGACATCTCTGCGTTCAAATAAAGCTGCAGTTGCGGAATGCCTTAAATTATCAATTTCATCATTTATAGAAGAGTCCTTTTCAATATAGGTATCTGTCATCGGAAGATATGCTTCAGGCTGGTAATAATCATAATAGCTTACGAAATACTCTACTGAATTATCGGGGAAAAATTCGCGAAACTCTGAGCATAATTGGGCTGCAAGAGTTTTATTATGTGCCATTACCAATGTCGGCCTCTGGATTCTTTCAATGACATTGGCTATTGTAAAGGTTTTCCCGGAGCCTGTAACACCAAGCAATGTCTGATGTGGGTTTGCTCTGTTAATGGAATCGGTAAGCATATCAACAGCCTGTGGTTGATCCCCGGATAAACGGTATTCAGATTTTATTCTAAATTCAGGCATTTCAAACCTCTCTTTAAAAGTTGTAAATCATAAACTATATTCGATCAATAAACTGTATTCAGTCCATAAATTATTTTCAAGCCAAAAATCATGTCGGCTCATTAATTGTATAGGTTAAAAACATTCCCCATAATCTACCTATTTATGTTACCAATCTATTTTTTGATTTAAGTTGTACAAGTTTAACATATACAAACTATTTTTCAAACAAAAAGACCATACACACAGAAGCATGTATAGTCTTACAATCAATGCATATCTCTTTATTTTAATAAGAGTGCTAATATAATTGCTGTTACAAGAAACAGCATTGCTGCTACTCCTGTGTATTTACTAAGCATGGCGTCGATTGTACGACCTTTATTTTTTCCGAAAAATGTTTCTGCACCACCTGAAATTGCTCCGCTTATTCCGGCAGAACGCCCTGATTGCAATAATACTACCGCTATAATAGCAATACATACGATTATATGCAAAATATTTATTACAAGTTCCATAAAAAAACCTCCAAATTAAAAGCAATTGCTAGTTTCTATCCAGCGTTTATTATTCTAACATAACAGCTTGGGGAAAACAAGAGCTAATTTCATTTTCGAGTGGTTGACTTGCGTCAATGAAATCACCCAAGGAAGGTACCACAGAAGCATACCAAAGGAGCGTACCAAAGGAGCGTACCCACCGGAACGCTCCCCCAAAAGGATAACCCTAACACACTGGAAAGCTCCTGAAACTGCTTATGAATTTAGCCAATCGATATCGTATTTTTCCCAATTTGCATGATAAATATCTGATTGCATAAGAATGTTAACACTATTTTTGAATACAACTCTTTCCAAACCTAAAGAATCCAGTTTAAACCTGATATTAACACTTCTACCGTTTATTTTCCCCTGGCATATGAATTCCGTATCTTTTTCGATTTTGTTATAAAACAGATATTCAGCCACTAAGCTTCCTTCGCTCAGTTCCTTTACATTTTCCTTATGTAATATTTCTCCTGAAGAAAAAATATGTCGCATGCATTTCACCCATATTTTAATATATTTTGTATTCTTTTTCCTTTATTTCTTTCAAAAAAGATAACTTGCAGTATTTTCGTTCTAAGCGATCACCAACATATTTGTCGACAACTTCCGCAAAATTCTTTAAGACTTCCGCAGAAAGTTCAAAAGAAAATGCTTCACGGACACCCGCACAAATTATATACATTAAAGCTTTTGCAGTTCCCGCTTTTATTTGTATAACACCTTTATTATTATCACAGCACTTTTCACAGATTAGTCCGCAATAATCGTAACTGAAATATATATCATCCATATCTTTTGTTCCGCATCGGCAGCATCCTGACAAGAAAGGCGTAAACCCCATAATCTGAGCCAATTTTAAAGAAAAAATACGTATAATTAATTCAGGATTTCTATCTTTTTGTGACAGTGCATTAAGCCCATATAGCAATAAGGATAAAGGCTCTTTTGCAGCCTGATTTTCATATGTTGTATCTTGAATCATATCCAGCATATGTGCAGCATATGCAAGAAGCAAAAGATCCTCCCGTATTTGATAAAAAGAATTAAGTATATCACAAGAATTTAATATGTACATACTCTTTCCTTTATACAGTGTCCACTCGCAGTAAGAAAAAATTTGAGTCCCGGCGGAATACCGGTTTCCGCTCCGTCGGGCTCCCTTCGCGCAAACAGATATTTTCCCCAGGTCATCGGTAATTACAGTTAGGATTTTATCGTAATCGCCTGCGGCTACTTCTCGTGCGACCATTCCTTTTGCTTTGATATATGACATTTTTCACCATCCACTATGGTCTCTTCGCCTGCTTCAAGGCTGAAGTCAGGTTTATTATCTTTTATATATTCCATATAACACTCAATATTACCTGTGTTTTTAAACATCTCCCATGCTAAATTCTTCATCATATACCCCCTCAATGTTGTCATCGGTTGGAATTTGTGTTTCAAATTAGTCGGCATAATCTGCTTCTTTATGCTTTTTGCCTTGTTCGTCCTAAATAGTTTCTGCGTCGCTTAACGATTTATGTATACCAATTCGAGCCAAAAAAAATGTTTATCACCTATTTCATGGCTTTGAAAAACAATTACTTGCTAATGTTAGCGCACAGTTGACGTATTCGACGAAGCATTTTCCTGTTTTGGCTATCCCAAAACAAATGGTGAGTATATTAATTTATGCCGTTATATGATGAATTTCTAATTTAACATATATAGTATTACTTTTAAAAATGGGCTTCACCCATTTTTTGCTAAACAACTTTATTATTCACCTCTAAGTATGCTCCGCATCCTTAGTACCTCCTTAATCAGATGGGGCGGGGGACATCTTAGCCTCGTTATATCATCACAAAGTTACTTAATGATTTTACATGAGATAATCACATAGTTAATTATGATACAGTTTTTTTGTCTGGTATTGAGGCTCACATGTAATGTTAATTCCTAATTTATGGAAAACATTCTCATCAACTCTTGATAGGATAACTGTTGAATGAGCATCACACCCTTGGAGCTTTGATAGCTGCTTCATGGCCAACGCAGCAGTAGGGTTGGTTGCGGCACAGATCGAAAGTGCAATAAGTATCTCATCAGTGTGCAAACGCGGATTATTGTTGCCCATATGCTTTGTTTTTAAAACCTGTATGGGTTCAATAACAATAGGTGATATCAGGTGTATATCATGATGGATACCGCCTAACTCTTTTAATGCATTTAATAGCATCGCAGCAGAAGCACCCAGTAAAGATGTGGTTTTTCCTGTGACAATTTGTCCATTTGCCATCTGTAATGCCACTGCCGGACCTCCTGTAGCTTCTGCACGGTTAAGAGCTGCCTCTACAACAGGGCGGTCAGCTTGAGAAATCCCCAGTTGGTTCATTATGAGCTCTAATCTGTAAACTTCAGAACGTTCAGCTAAACCCTGGCGAAGTGCGCAGCGGGTGCTGTAGTAACGGCGTATTATTTCTTGTTCTGATGCTCTACAGACTACTTCATCATCGGTTATGCAAAACCCGGCCATATTAACGCCCATATCTGTCGGACTTTTATAGGGAGAGGTTCCCGATATTTTTTCAAACATTGCATTGAGCACAGGAAAAATCTCAATATCCCTGGTATAATTAACTGCAGTAAGACCATATGCCTCAATATGAAAGGGATCTATCATAATCACATCATTCAAATCCGTTGTCGCTGCTTCATATGCCAGATTAACCTGATGCTTGAGCGGAAGATTCCATATGGGAAAAGTCTCAAACTTCGCATATCCGGCTTTTATACCATGTTTATGTTCATGATAAAGCTGGGAAAGGCATGTTGCCATCTTGCCGCTGCCTGGTCCGGGAGCTGTAATAATAATAAGAGAGCGTGATGTTTCTATGTAATCATTTTTGCCAAAACCATCATCACTCACTATCAATGGAACATTCGACGGATAGTCCGGTATACAGTAATGCCTGTAAACTTTTATACCCAGATTTGATAGCTTCTTTTGAAAAACCTCAGCTGTGTGCTGAGAATTATAGTGGGTTATAACAACACTGCCCACATATAGCCCTATATCCCGAAACGCATCTATAAGGCGCAATACATCCAGATCATATGTAATTCCTAAATCACCGCGTCGTTTATTTTTTTCTATATCCTCTGCATTAATTGTTATTACTATCTCGGCTTGCTCTTTAAGCTCCAAAAGCATTTTCACTTTACTGTCAGGCTTAAAACCCGGTAGTACCCTTGATGCATGGTAATCATCAAACAACTTGCCACCAAACTCAAGATATAGCTTCCCTCCAAAAGCTGATATGCGCTCAAGAATTTTTTTTGATTGAAGTTGTACATATTTTTCATTATCGAACCCGATTTTCTTCATTGTTTCTCTCCCATTTTTCTAATATGGTTTTTATCCAAAGTGGGCTTCGCCCACACCCCAATATAGGAACTCACAGATGTAAAACGTAAATATTCTTGTTTTTTATTTATGTTTTGCACCAGTAAGTTACTAAGGCGCATATTATACAAAAATTGATGCTTACAAGAAATAAGCGCCCCTCAACGGAGACGCTCTATTTCATGATGCCCTTATAAGTATATCATTGTAATATGATGTAACACAAGAGTAAGTTATATTACTTATATCCCAACTCGTTAAGCATGAAATCACTATTTCGCCAATCGGTCTTTGTTTTGACCCAGAGCTTCAAGAAAATCTTCACGCCCAAAAGAATTTCCGCGTCCTGCCGGGCTAATGTTCCTATTTTCTTTAACATATCACCGTTTTTCCCGATTATAATACCCTTATGGCTTTCTTTTTCACAATATATGTTGGCGTGGATCTCAATCAGATCTTTTTCTTCTTTTTCTTTGAACAGTGTAACCTCAACACCTGCTCCATGAGGTATCTCGTCGCTTATAAGCTTTAATATTTTTTCCCTAATAATCTCCTGAACAAGAACTTTTTCAGGTTGGTCAGTCAACATATCTTCCGGAAAATATGGTTCTCCTTCAGGAAGTAACCTGATTATCTCATCCATTACAATCTTTTTCGTATCAGAATGCAGTGCTGTAATTGGTATTATCTGCTCAAAATCCATGGACTGACTATATGCTTCAATCAGAGGAAGGAGCCTAGATTTTTCCACAAGATCGGATTTATTAATTAGCAAAATAATAAGAGTATTGACTTTTTTCAGATTATCAATAATAGCCAGATCACCGCGACCAATTGCCGTATCCGTTGCTTCAACAAGGTATAGGATAATATCTACTTCCTCAAGAGAAGCAATAGCAGATTTCATCATATAGTCGCCCAGCTTGTTTTTAGGGCGATGCATTCCCGGCGTATCCATGAATACAACCTGGTAATCATCAGTTGTAACCACGGTTTTTATTGTGTTCCTCGTTGTCTGCGGTTTATCAGACATAATTGCAATCTTTTCACCTGTTAGCAGATTCAGAAGAGTAGATTTACCTACATTTGGTCTGCCAACAATTGTAACGAATCCTGAACGAAAACTCATATTATTATACCTTTCATTATTAGCTGCTGTAACTCACACTTTTGATTAAATATATATATTATGATTGCTCCCCAGAAAGTCGTGAAACGACTTTTTCCTGCAGGTTTAACTGCAGAAAGTTGCAGTTCGCTGCAACCTGGTGCAATCACAATATGGTTATCCAGCCTTCGGAAGAAGGCTGATGAAATTTAAAAAGTCTTAAACTTCATCAGAAAGTTACTTTGTGACTTTCTGGGTGATAACCATATTATATATTACTCAAGTTCTTTTTCAATATCATAAAAGATCTTTTTTTGTAAAGGCATGGGGCAGAATGTCTTTAACATAATATCTAACATATTTACCATTCTTATTGCTGCATATTACCTGTGTTTCCTCATCACAGAATTCAGCTATAACCTGTCTGCATATTCCACAGGGAAAGGTGTAGTCCTGGCTGTCACTGGTTATCGCTATTGCCTTTATTTTAGTATCTCCTTCAGAAACAGCTTTTACCACAGCAGTACGCTCAGCACAAATTGCTGCACCATATGAGGCATTTTCAACATTACAGCCAACAAACACCTTCCCGCTATCTGTAAGAACAGCAGCTCCAACTCGAAACTCTGAATAAGGTACATATGCGTTTTCCTTAGCCTTTATGGCTTTTTCTACTAAATACTCCCATTCCATATTGTTCACCTTCCATTTCCAATGTTTATATCACGTTCACACCTTTTGCATTACAGAATTTGTACAGTTCAGAACGAAATGCAGCTACTTATTCTACAAATTACATTATAATTGCTCCCCAGAAAGTCGTGAAACGACTTTTTCCAGCAGGTTTAACTGCAGGAAGTTGCAGCTCGTTGAGACTTCCTGCAATCACAATATGGTTATCCAGCCTTCGGAAGGAGGCTAATGAAATTTAGACTTCTTAAGTTTCATTAGAAAGTCACTTTGTGACTTTCTTAGTGATAACCAAATTATATGTTTTCTCTGTTTTCTACTTTTGCAAAACTCTTATTTCCAATTCGCCATTTTCAGAGTCTATCACTGCAGTGCTTCCTTCGTGAATCTCTCCTGTTATAATTTTTCTGCCGAGATCTGTTTCGACAACCTTCTGAATGAATCTCTTTAATGGGCGTGCACCATAAGCCGGTGTATACGACTTATCCAGTATTACATCCTTAGCTTCTCCCGTAATCTCAAGGGAAATATTCCTATCTTCGAGCCTATGCCTAATCTCTTCTATTATCAGATCAATAATAGAGTGCATATCTTCCCTTGAAAGAGGTTTGAACATAACTATTTCATCTACTCTGTTTATAAACTCAGGGCGGAAATGAATTTTTAAATCATCCATAACAGCGTTTTTCGTGTACTCGGGAATAATCCCGTCTGCATTTATCGCATCAAGCAGAGTGGAGCTTCCTATATTCGATGTCATAATGACCACTGTGTTTTTAAAATTAACAGTTCGACCCTGACTATCGGTTAAACGCCCGTCGTCCAAAAGCTGTAAGAGCACATGGAAAACATCCGGGTGAGCCTTTTCTATTTCATCAAACAAAATAACTGAATAGGGCTTGCGTCGAACTGCTTCAGTTAGCTGTCCGCCCTCTTCATACCCTACATAACCGGGAGGTGCTCCTATCAGGCGGGCTACCGAATGCTTCTCCATATATTCGCTCATATCGATACGAACCATATTATCTTCACTGTCAAACAATGCCTCTGATAAAGCTTTTGCGAGCTCTGTCTTTCCCACGCCGGTAGGACCCAAAAAGATGAATGAGCCTATCGGTCTTGATAATTCCTTAAGCCCTGCCCTTGCGCGGATAACTGCATCAGAAACTGCTGTTACTGCTTCATCCTGCCCGATCACTCTTTTGTGGAGGATGTTTTCCAAATTCAAAAGCTTCTCTTTTTCTTCCTCCACAAGCCTTGTTATGGGAATACCCGTCCATTTAGAAACAATTTCTGCTATTTCCTGCTCGGTTACCTCTTCCTTTAGTAATTGCTTTTCAACACCTGACTGGCGCTTTTTGTAATCCTCCATCTGCTTCTCCAGCTCCGGCATCCGTCCGTGTTTAAGCCTTGCTAAAGCCTCAAGGTCATAATTGCGTTCTGCAATTTCTATATCATGCTTTACCTGTTCAATTTCCTCTTTTAGAGCCTTTTCATTTTGGATAAAGCTTTTCTCCATTTCCCATTGTGCTTTCATCACATCGGCTTCCTGCCTAAGCTTCTGTATATCAGACTCAAGCTGGTTCATTCTTTCAATGGAACCTCTGTCCTTTTCTTTACCTAAAACCTGAAGCTCTATTTCGTACTGCATAATTTTTCGGTTTATTTCGTCCAGTTCATAAGGCATACTGTCAATTTCCATTCTTAGCATTGAAGCTGCCTCATCCATAAGGTCTATAGCCTTGTCCGGCAAAAATCGTTCTGTTATATATCTGTTCGATAATACTGCACAAGCAATAATAGCATTATCTGTAATGCGAACTCCGTGGTGAATCTCAAACCTTTCCTTAAGCCCTCTTAGGATGGATATTGTGTCTTCAACAGTAGGCTGATCCACCATAACCATTTGGAATCTTCTCTCCAAGGCTGCATCTTTTTCAATGTATTTACGATATTCATCCAGAGTTGTAGCGCCAATACAATGCAGCTCTCCCCGTGCAAGCATGGGCTTTAAAATATTGCTCGCATCCATTGCACCATCGGTTCTACCTGCGCCTACAATTGTATGAAGCTCATCAATGAAAAGTATAATTCTGCCTTCCGACTGAGAAATCTCCTTTAGAACAGCTTTTAATCGTTCCTCAAATTCACCTCTGAATTTTGCACCCGCAAGTAATGCTCCCATATCAAGCGCAAAAATTGTTTTGTCTTTTAGCCCTTCCGGAACGTCACCCTTTAAGATTCTCTGGGCAAGCCCCTCTGCCACTGCAGTCTTTCCAACCCCAGGCTCACCAATTAAAACAGGATTGTTTTTTGTTCTTCTTGAAAGAATACTGACTACACGGCGAATCTCCTGATCTCTTCCGATAACCGGATCGAGCTTTCCATTTCTTGCGAGGTCTACCAAATCGCGTCCATATTTCTCCAGTGCTTGGTAGCCTTCCTCCGGGTTTTTGCTTGTAACTCTCTCTGAGCCTCTTACCTTTGATAGAGCAGAAAGCATCTTTTCTCTATCCACTCCATACTTTGCAAACAGGCGTGCGGACGATGTATTTCTCTCCCCTATCATTACCAGATAAACATGCTCAACACTTACAAACTCATCCTTAAACTTTTTCGCTTCATCCTCGCCCTTAAGTAAAAGTTGATTAAACCGTCGTGAAGCATACACCTGATCCGCCCCACTCCCATAAACACGTGGAATCTTGTCAAGCTCTTTATTTAAATCGTTTTTGAATGCATCAGAGTCCACACCGCAAAGCTGCAGAAGCTTTGGTATAAGCCCATCTTCCTGATTCAAAAAAGCCATGTGCAGGTGCTCTCCATCCACCTGCTGATGATCCATTTTTATCGCAAGCTGTTGTGCTTCAACTACAGCTTCTTGCGCTTTATCTGTAAATTTTTCAAAATTCATATGCAGCTCTCCTTTCGTAAGAGTTTTATTCTTTAAGAGTTTTATTCTCTTATGTTAGTTAATGATTAACGGTTATTTCTCTGCAAAAAACAATTCCAATGTAGACTCTCATGCTGCTGGGGGGGAATTTACACTCCCAGCAGAAATCAAGCATTTAATACACAAAAAATCAAAGCTAATGTTTTATACATATATAACTCAACTTTCCCACAGTATTTTAGGGCTATCCTTC
>DAIPML010000102.1:0-10974 GCA_036768735.1 Clostridiales bacterium
ATGCAAGCTGTTGTTAAGCAAATTTTTTAATGAAACGATCTATGCGTTTGATTGCCTCCAACAGATTATCCATTGATGTTGCATAGGTTGCTCTTACAAACCCTTCTCCGCAGTCTCCAAAGGCAGTTCCGGGTACTGTGAGGACTTTTTCCTCTAACAGCAAACGCTCACAAAACTCATCTGAGGTAAGCCCGGTTATTCGTATATCGGGAAACACATAAAAAGCACCTAAAGGCTCAAAACAATCCATTCCGGCATTACGAAAACCGCTTAACACAACACGCCTTCTATGGTTATACTCCGTAATCATCTCTGTAACATCATCATCACAATTTCTTAATGCTTCAATTGCAGCATATTGGGCATTCGTTGGAGCACACATAATGGCATATTGATGGATTTTTTTCATTTGTTCGATTATAGCTTCGTTACCACATGCATAACCAATTCTCCAGCCGGTCATGGCATAAGCCTTTGAGAACCCATTAACAACAATTGTTCTGTCCTTCATTTCATCAAAAATGGCAATGGAAACATGCTTATCGACGTATGTCATCTCCGCATACAGCTCATCGGATATAATCATAATATCCTTATCTTTTAGAAAATCAACAATTTCCAGATAATCGTCATATTCCATGATTGCTCCGGTGGGATTATTGGGGTAAGCAATAATGATAATTTTTGTTTTATCGGTTACTGCCCTTTCAAGATCCTCACGACGCAAACGGAATTGATTTTCAGCTTTCAATTCTATCGGTACCGGAACCGCTCCGGCAAAAAGTGTGCATCCCTTATATGCTACAAAGGAAGGTTCAGGTATAATTACTTCATCACCTTTTGATACAATAGCCCTTATGGCGAGATCGATAGCTTCACTCCCACCTACTGTAACAAGCACATCTTTTTCAGCAGCATATTTAAGGTTAAACCTGCGTTCCATATAATTGCAGATTTCCTGTCTGAGCTCAATATATCCCGCATTGGTAGAATAGTGCGTAAAACCTTTTTCCAGAGAATATATGCCCTCTTCGCGAATTCTCCATGGTGTAACAAAATCAGGTTCACCAATCCCCAAAGATATTGCATCTTTCATCTCGTTAATAAGATCAAAGTATTTTCGTATTCCCGAAGGAGCAACACCCTTAATGTGAGGGGCTATCATTTTACTAACATTCATAAAACCACAGCCTCTCTATTATCTTTATATTTTTGTTCATAAATTACACCGTTTTCCTTGTATTGCTTCAAAACAAAATGAGTTGCTGTGCTTATAACCGATTCGATGGTTGCAAGTTTTTCAGCAACAAACAACGCAACCTCTTTCATCGTTTTTCCCTCAACAGCGACAAACAAATCATAACCTCCAGACATAAGATTACAGGATTTTACCTGAGGATATTGATAAATCCTTTCAGCCACTTTATCAAACCCTTTATCTCTTTGCGGTGTAACTCTCACTTCAATAAATGCCATAACAGCATCTCTATCGGTTTTTTCCCAGTTCACTATTGCCGGATATCCCATAATAATATTTTCTTCTTCCAGTTCGGTAATAGCCTGTTTAACCTCTTCTTCTTGCTTGCCAAGCATTAAAGCAATCTGCTCGTTACTGGTGCGACTATTTTTTGCAAGAATGTTCAAAATCTCATTTTTCATAATAAACCTCCTGACAATAAAATTTATGCTGGGTTCTCCATATCGTTATTGTCCTTACTTTCTTGATTTGTTGAATCACTGCTGCTTAAAGAATCATTGTCGTCGTTATCCCGATTCAACGAATCTGGAACATATAATTCCTCATAATCGTAAACATTTGAAATAGCACTATTAAGCTCTGATTCGAATTTTGTCAGAATTTCGCTTATATGACTTTTTAGGCTTTTTAAATCTCGTTTTATATCAACAATTTTCTCTCTCTCGGTTTCAAGTGTATGATCCAACCGTACTTTTTCTTTCAAGGCCTTATCCTGTGCCTCTACCATCATAGTTTCAGCTTTTTCTTGAGCCTGTAGCAGAACGCCGGCAATCTTTTCTTTTTCTTTAATTAAATACTCCGCATTTTGAGATAATTGATCATATTTTGCCTGCAATTCATTAAAGCGGAGTTTAAAATTTGCAATTTCCTCATCCTTTTCCCTCAACCTATGATCAAATTCACGGATAATTCTCTCAATATATGCGTTAACATCAGCACGCTTAAAACCAAACATCGAAGAACCGAACTTTTTTTCACCTGCCACAACAAAGACCTCCTTATAGTATATGATAATTATAAATACTTTCATGTACCTGTTTCGGAATCAAATTTATTTAAGTATATAGTAACAATAACCTTTTTTCAATATAATTACTCAAACTTCACAGTAAAAACTAATTAAAAACGAAAGCAATATAGCACATTTATTTCCAATATAGTGCTAATTCTGTTCATGTTGAATAGAAAACATATCAAAAAATGATTTTGCTGAATTTATTTCATTTGTTTTTCGTATGGTACGATAGTGAACTCGTTCAGCAAAGCTGAACATCGGGGCTTCAGATGGAGACTCTACTCCACCTGAAGTGTAGAATCGGAACCCGCCACTTATAGAAGTGGGGGTCTTGGTTTTTTGATAAATTGGTAAAAATCAATTCGGAAACCATGTAATAAAACACTGTACAATAGAATCATTTTTTAGTATTATGAGATAATATATATGGGTATATATACAAATGCGATCAGATATTGTGTTATGTAAACCAATAGAAAGGATGAATCTATTAATGTATATAATGGGAAAAATAAAAGTGACTACCGAGCTGCCCCCTAAGTTGGAACGACTTAAGGATCTCGCTTATAATCTATGGTGGTCATGGAATAATGAAGCTATTGACCTGTTCCGCGAAATTGATCTTCCCCTATGGGAAAAGCTTAACAAAAACCCAATCAGGTTTCTTCAGGAGGTAAATCATAAAAAGCTATGTGAAAAAGAATGCGATCCTGAGTTTATGGAAAGATATAACACTGTTGTTAGCCGGTTTAATCTTTACATGTCCGGCAAACAGGACACATGGTTCAGCCGTACCTATCCAGATAAACAATCAGAACAAATAGTATATTTTTCTGCAGAATATGGACTAAACGAGGTTCTGCCAATATATTCAGGCGGACTTGGCGTCCTGTCGGGAGATCATTGCAAAACCGCCAGCGATTTAGGCTTACCGTTTACTGCTATCGGTCTTTTTTACAAGCAAGGTTATTTCAGCCAACGCATAAACAGGGATGGATGGCAGGAAACCAGTTTTTCTATGCTTAATATATCACATTTGCCTGTTCGACCTGTTTTTACTCAGAACAATGAACCATTGATGGTTCATGTTAGTATGCCGGGAAGAATAGTTTATGCTAAAATATGGCGTATAGCAATTGGTCGAATTAGCCTGTATGCACTGGACACTGACGTACCTGAAAACAATCAGTATGATCGGGGTATAACTGCAAAGCTCTACGGTGGTGACAGTGAAACCAGAATCCAACAGGAAATCCTTTTGGGAATCGGGGGAATTCGGCTTCTTGAAGTGCTTGGCATTAAGGGAACAGTGTACCACATGAATGAGGGTCATTCTGCTTTTATGGGCCTTGAACTCATCAGAAAACTCATTACCGAAAAGAATATGTCCTTTGAGGAAGCAAAGGAAGTGGTTATTTCTTCATCTGTTTTCACTACCCATACCCCCGTTCCTGCCGGAAATGATGTCTTTCCTCTGGACATGATAGACAGATATTTCAGTAGCTATTGGTCTCAGATTAGGCTTCAAAGGCATGACTTTATAAGTCTTGGTCTAAAACCGGGCGACCCGTATAATTTCAATATGACCGTTCTCGCACTTAGCCTGTCAGGTAAAAGAAACGGTGTCAGCGCGCTTCACGGTGCCGTGTCCCGAAATATTTACAACAGCATATGGGCAGGAACACCTGAAGATGATGTGCCCATAACTCATATAACAAACGGAATCCACACCCTTACATGGATGTCACCCTCATTCAAATACCTTTACGATGAATACCTTCCTTCCGACTGGCAGGAAAAAATTTATGATCCGGAGGTATGGAAATCCGTTGACAGTATTCCCGATGAACAATTGTGGAAAATTCACTGTGAACTAAAAGCCAAAATGGTTGATTTTGTCCGCCAACGCCTTAAAACACAATATCATGCCAATGGTCTGCCGGCATATGAAGTTAACAAACTGGAGCAGCAGCTTGACCCTGACGCCTTGACAATAGGCTTTGCAAGAAGGTTTGCCACATATAAGCGTGCAAATCTTATTTTCAGGGATATGGCCAGGATTGAGCGAATATTGAACAACAGAAGTCTGCCTGTCCAGATTATTTTCGCTGGAAAAGCACACCCTGCCGACAGACCTGCACATGAGGTAATAAAGCATATCCATGACATTGCTCAAAAGGAAGGGTTTAAGGGCAAGGTATTTCTTGTTGAAAACTATAATATGACTCTGTCAAGAAATCTTGTGCAGGGTGTAGATATATGGTTGAATAACCCAAGACGTCCCCTTGAAGCCAGTGGAACCAGCGGACAAAAGGTCTGTATAAATGGAATTATGAACTGCAGCATATTTGATGGCTGGTGGTGTGAGGGATATAACGGTAAAAACGGTTGGGTTATAGGCGACGATACCCACTTTGACAACGAGCAATATCAGGATGATGCGGACAGCCAATCTTTATACAGTCTTCTTGAGGAGTTTATTATTCCTTTATATTACCGTCGCAATGAGAGAGGCATTCCTGTTGAATGGATAAAAATCATGAAAGAGTCCATTAAATCCATAACCCCTGCCTTCAGCACTCACAGGATGGTTCAGGATTATACCCGTGAATTTTATGTTCCATGCATAGAAAGAGTTCGAAGCATTAATAGCTCAAATGATGAGCTTATCAGAAAGCTTGCAGCTTGGAAGAAAAATATTCATAAAGCATGGCCTCAGGTACAAATCTTCGCAGATAAGGATGGTGCTCATCTTAAAGAGCAGTTAGCAAAATCAGGTGAGAACATTGTTTTTAATGCAATCGTTCAATTAGGGGATCTTTCTCCTGAGGATGTTGCTGTTGAGGTTTACTACGGTCCAATATTGAACAATGTGATACGTCAGGGTCAAAGTGTTGAAATGGAACTTTCCAGGCAGCATGATTCTTCAAGCTACAACTATACAGCTTCGCTTAATATTGCAAACGGTGGTGAATATGGATACTCTTTCCGTGTTATTCCAAAACACAAGGATTTGTTCAATAAATATGATATGCCATTTATGAAGTGGCCAAATATGTAAAGTAAATACTAATCATGATATCACTGCAGGAGCTCTAAAATCATCCCATTTCTGATATGATTATTTGTGTTTTATTCAACAGAATGGATTTCTGCAGTGGTATCAATCATACATTTATATATTTTTTCATATACACATTCACCGGCTTGGTTTTGTATTATAAGCTGAGTTCACTATAAACCTATATTTCTCAAACATTAAGAAGGGTTTCTGGCTCCGCTTCTTTACACACCAAGCTCTTCTTTTAGCTTTAACTTTTCAATCGCATCCTCACGCATTTTATATTTTAGAATTTTTCCCGCAGCATTCATCGGAAATTCTGTTACAAAGTCAACAAAACGTGGAGTTTTATGCTTTGCCATATGTGTCTTGGTGTATTCCTTCAACTCCTCCTCTGTCATGCTTTCTCCTTCCTTTAAAATCACAGAAGCTAGAATTTCTTCACCATATTGCTTATCGGGAACGCCGATAACCTGTACATCCTTCACTTTCGGGTGAGTGTATATAAAATCTTCTATTTCTTTCGGGTATATATTTTCTCCTCCGCGTATGATCATGTCCTTTATGCGCCCTGTAATCTTGTAATAACCATTTTTGTCTCTGCGTGCAAGGTCACCCGTATGCAGCCATCCATCCTCATCAATTGCTGCTGCAGTAGCTTCAGGCATCTTGTAATATCCTTTCATAATATTATAGCCCCTTGCTACGAATTCACCATCTACATCATCAGGCAAATCTTTTCCTGTTTCCGGGTCTACAATTTTACATTCAACTCCCGGTAGAGCGCGACCGACAGTATTAACACGGAGCTCCAGCGGGTCATCGGTGCGGCTTTGCGTACAGCCTGGTGAAGATTCTGTTTGACCGAAAACAATGGTTATTTCTTTCATATTCATCTTATCAACTACATCCTGCATAACCTTAACAGGGCAAGGGCTTCCGGCCATTATACCTGTTCTCATATGTGAAAAATCTGTTTTTTCAAAATCCTCATGACCCAGCATTGCTATGAACATTGTGGGTACTCCATTGCAGCATGTAATGCTTTCTCTGTTTATACAGTCGAGTCCTTTTTTAGGTGAAAAAGATGGCAGAGGGCATAAGGTAGCACCGTGAGTTATAGATGCAGTCATTGACAGCACCATACCAAAGCAATGAAACATCGGAACCTGAATGAGCATTTTATCTGCTGTTGATAAATCCATGCAGTCGCCTATGTTTTTTCCGTTGTTTACAACATTATAATGTGTGAGCATAACTCCTTTAGGGAAGCCTGTTGTACCCGATGTATACTGCATGTTGCAAACATCATTCTTGTTAATTTCAGATGCCCTGCGGTAAACCTCAGAAACCGGTACCATATCAGCCATTTCCATTGCCTTATCCCATGTAAGACATCCTTTTTGCTTTGAATCTACTGTTATGATATTCCTTAGGAAAGGCAGACGTCTTGCATGAAGCTGCTCACCGGGCTTAACTGTATCAAGCTCCGGACAAAGCTCTTTTACTATGCTTACATAGTCTGAATCCTTATACCCGTCAATCATAACAAGTGTATGGGTATCGGATTGGCGAAGCAGATATTCTGCTTCATGGATTTTATAGGCTGTGTTTACGGTCACAAGAATCGCCCCGATTTTCGTGGTCGCCCAGAATGTTATAAACCATTGGGGTACATTTGTAGCCCATATCGCCACGTGATCGCCCCGTTTAACTCCTAAGGCTATCAATGAACAGGCAAATGTATCCACATCATCCCTGAATTCGGAATAGGTTCTTGTGTAATCCAGAGTTGTGTACCGAAAAGCATATTGGTCGGGAAACTCCTCAACGACACGGTCAAGAACCTGCGGAAATGTTAAATCTATCAAGGTATCCTTTTCCCAAATATATTTGCCTGTTTTATTGTTGTTAAAAAAAAGCTTACTGCTAACTGAAGGCCTTTCAATATAACGGCTCATAAAATGGACAAACTGGGGGAACACAATTCCGGCATCATGTAAGTCGGATGCCCAGCGTTTTACCCATTCTAAAGAAATATAGCCTTCATAATTTATAGATCTTAAGGCAAGCATCATATCATGAAAAGGTAAATCACCCTCGCCCATCATCCTGTATTTAATTTCACCACTTTCGACAATGGAATCCTTAACATGAACATACCGTATATAAGCACCCAGATTTTGAACAGTCTTTCCCGGAGTTTCTTTTGCAAAACGGTATGGATGATGGATATCCCATAAAGCTGCCACATAATCACTTGCGGCAAGATCAAGTAAATTTCGTAGCCTCAATGTATCTGAATATACACCATTCGTCTCAAGGAGCAAAACAACACCATTCTCCTCAGCAACAGGAATAATGCGTCGTAATGCTTTTAAAACAACTCCATCATCCACTTCTCCATCCGGTTGCGGCTTAAGGTCTGCTAAAATTCTTATATATGGCGTATTTAAGCTTTTGGCTAAATTAATATACTGAGTTATTTCTTTTACATTCTCATCCTCTCTGTCCGGATATTTAAGGCAGCAACCCGAAGACAGACAAGGAATTTCAAGACGAAGAGATGCAAGTTTTTTTATTGTATGAGGCAGCATATTTTCTGTGAAAGGCTGCGCCTTTACCGCAAAAATATCATCCCCAAGACCACGTATTTCAATTCCGCTATAACCAAGATCCTTAGCCATTGAATAAATATCCGGCCAGCTAAAATTCGGACAACCTAAAGTTGAAAACGCAAGTTTCATAAAATACCCCCAAAATTTATTATAACTCAACTTCCCATAGTTCTTTGTTCTTTGTTATATTTTACCATTTGAATATGTTCGATACCTGCTTCCATAAATCTTTCACCTAACTCAACAAAACCAATTTTTTTATAAAATCCAATAGCTGTAACCTGAGCATCAAGAACAAAGCTGTTTGCACCTTTTTTTGTGGCTATTTTCATAAGCTCATCGCAGATTGTCCTTCCTATACCGCTTTTCCTATATTTTTTTAGTACCGCGAGTCGACCAATTCTGGCTTTTTCTCCGTTTAGTATCAATCTGCCACACCCAACAGCTTCATTATCCAAATAAACAACAACATGATCCGCAACCTTATCAAATTCATCCAGTTCTATTTCTTCAGGAACATTTTGTTCACGAACAAATACTTCAATTCTAATACTATAAGCATCATCAAATTCCGCTTTGCTTTCTACTCTTTTTACATTAAGCATAAAATCCCCCTAGTGTAAGTAAAGCAAAGCTACCTTTTTGATGTTACGGATTGCAAGGCTCTACTTATAAGCTTAACCCTTATTTTAGAATAAGTCCGCAAATAAAACAATAGTAGGTTTCAAATTACTTAAATTTGCTGAGGTGTGATATCATATCGCCGCCGGTACCCTGCTGTGTAGGTAAGCGTCCAATACAGGTGCGTACCTAAGGAGCGTACCAACCGGAACGCTCCCCCAAGAAAGATAACCCCAGCCACTGGAACGCACCCCCAAGAAGGATAGCCCTAAAACACTCTGGGAAAGTTGAGTAATTAATTCAAACCACTCAAATTACATGTTACAGGAATTTCAAATTACTTAAATCTCATAAAAGTTACATAAAACTTTTAACCAACTGAATAAATTTGCATAGGATAATACTAAGAAACAACCAAGGTAAGGTGATTATATGCCATTATCCGCCAGGGAGCTTTTTGCCCGGATGATTCGATGTGAAGCCGAAGGTGAAGGCGATAACGGAATGAAAGCAGTAGCAACAGTTATAATGAATCGTGTTCATGTTCCTTATGGTGAGTATATGCGGCTCAATCAGGGCGATTTGCGTAAAGTACTGTTACAGCCATACCAATTTACTTGTGCAATGGAAACTGTATACGGGCAAAATAATCCTCAAAATATATATAACATTCCGGCAAGACAAATAGACTATGAGATGGCTGATTGGGCTCTTTCCGGAAATAAGCACTCAGGTGCGGGCGAATGTTTATGGTATTACAATCCTTTTCAGGAAGGATGCAGTACATATTTCCCCCAAACAAGAACAGGCGTTTTTTATAACCGTATCGTCAACCATTGCTTTTATTCTCCAACACCCAGCTACGCTCAAACATAATTGCTTCCAGTGCAAATTTCCGGGCGTGCAGGATATAGCATATGTAATGTTCTGTAAACAAATATGATGCTTTTACAATAAAAACAAACATCATAAAATAATTTATTTTGCACAATTGCTCACAAATAAATGACTCACAAATAAATAGCTCACAAAAATAGATGTATATAAATGGAGGTTTTTATATGAATGATCAAAACGATCAGGCTAATGTGGTTAAGATAACATCACCTGCCACAACAGTTAAAAAAAGCGTAACAGTAAACGCATCGAAACGGCCAAAACTGCCTGAGCCAACTGAAATGGCACCGATGCAGCAGACTCATGACATATCGCCTGATGTGCATCAGCCTGCTTTACCTGAACCAAGGATTCTTCAAACTAATAATCCGAACCGAGGTATGCAACAATCCACCATGCCAAATACAAGCATGCATCAATCCGCTATGCCTATGCCACGGGCAGATATGTACCAGCCTTCTATGCCACAGACAGGTATGCATAAACATACCATGCCACGGGCAGGTATGCTTCAACCTTCAATGCCACAAGCAGATATGCTCCAATCTTCGATGCCGCAGGCAGATGTGTTTCGGCCTTCAATGCCGCAAATGGGTATGTCTCAACCCTCTATGGCAGGTATGCTTCAACCCGCAGCTCCACAGGCAAGTATTTTTCAGCCAATGCAGCAAATGCAGCCGGTAATTCCTCCCCGAACTTCGATCATGTCCAGTGGTCGTGGTGCAAGGGATTCAGTTTTAGTCGACACAAACTTTACTCAAGGATTTTTACAGACACAAATTGGACGTCATGTTAAGGTTGAGTTTATTTTGGGTACAGGAATGTTTGTAGATCGGGAAGGAGATTTGGTTAAGGTAGGAACTGATTATATTATTATCCAGGAAACTGAAACTGACGACTATCTATTGTGTGATATTTACTCAATAAAGTTTATCCGGTTCTATTATTGATTTTACTGCAGATATTATTTTTATTACAGAATCTTGAAAATGAGACAATTTTTCATTTGATGCATAAAAACCTCCACACCGGTATTTTATGCATCAAATGCGTACTTTTAAGATAGATACTCGTTTCCAACAACCTTCCAATATCCTTCTTTTTTCCCACCTTCACGCAAAAGTATACCCTCATCTTTTAGAATTTTTATATTTTTTTCAATATTTCGTTTTGTTATACCAACTACGCTTGCCATTTCAACAATAGTAGTTTTTTCATTTTTATTTATCAAATGCCCTAAGACCCCTGCCTCTATAGGCGGGGGATAAACCGATTTCTGCTTTAGTGGCGGGTACAATCCCCCACTGAAGGGCATTTGATAAAATGCTCGCAGCGCGTTGCACACAAAACGCGCAAGGAAGGCGCTTTCAGCGCCCGCGTTTTGGCGCACAATTCGCGCAAGCGCTCATTGAATAGTGCAATAATTTGCTCTTGGGTTTGATTAAGCTCTCTCTTAACCGTCGTTCTGTCGCTCTTAACCGTCATTTTACCGTCTTTACTTTTA
>DAIPML010000103.1:0-10967 GCA_036768735.1 Clostridiales bacterium
CTTGAAATAATGAAAAAACTCAGGGAACCCGGAGGTTGCCCCTGGGACAGAGAACAGAATCATGAAAGCTTAAAAAAATATTTCATAGAAGAGACATATGAGGTTTTGGAAGCCATTGATTTGAAAAGTCCGGATAAGCTTTGTGAGGAGTTAGGGGATGTGCTGCTGCAGGTGATTTTCCATGCACGCATAGCCGAGGAAAATGGACAATTTTCCATTGATGATGTCATTCATGGTGTCAGTGAAAAGATGGTGAACAGGCATGAGCATGTGTTTGGAAAAAAACATGCGGAGACGGCAGATGATGTTATAGACCTGTGGGAGAAGATAAAGAAAAAGGAAAAGGGAGCGACATGTCAAACTGATATTTTAAAGGATGTTCCGGCTATACTCCCAGCTTTGATGAGAAGCTACAAGGTTCAAGAAAAAGCTGCAAAAGTCGGTTTTGATTGGGATCATGTTGATGACGCTTGGAAGAAGGTTCAGGAAGAAACAGAAGAATTTTGTGAAGCATATAAAAGTAATGACATGGCTAAAACAACTGATGAACTGGGAGATCTGTTGTTTGCTATTGTGAACGTTGCTCGCTTTTTAAAGATCCAGCCGGAACTGGCTCTTACGGGAACAATCAATAAGTTTATAAAAAGATTTGAATATATAGAGACACGAAGCTGCGAGCAGGGTAAGGACTTAACAAAAATGTCTCTTGAGGAAATGGATTTGCTTTGGAATGAAGCTAAAGCAAAGCTTTAAATGGATTTAATAACGTACCGGATCACAAGTATATAGCCTGCAATGTAGTAAAACAAAGCTTTAAGCGGTTTTAGAAACCCTGGAGTGGTGGGAAAGCCTATACAAAAAAAGATAGGTTCTAAGAGCATTTGGAGCTATCAAAGGTACACAGCTTTTAACAATGACTAACAAGAAGTCCGCTATCTTTTAATAGGTGGTGGGAGTATGTCACGGAGAGGATAAAATAATGCGTATTGATAAGTTTTTAAAAGTAAGCCGAGTAATAAAAAGAAGAACTCTCGCGCAGGAGGCCTGCGACAGAGACAAGGTTACAATTAATGGGAGGGTGGCAAAACCGGGCTCAACTGTCAAAGAAGGTGATATTGTTGAAATTAGGTTTGGAGAAAACTCCACCCGATTTCGTGTGAAAAAAGTAGCTGAGCATATGCGTAAGGAAGAAACGGGAGAAATGATAGAGATCCTGTGAACGTTGAGCCATTTGCAAACAATTGAATTCACTGGGTTTAAAAGAAAATCCCGTTATCAAAACCTTTGAACATGTTTTCTATCTGATTCTCACCAT
Source organism: Clostridiales bacterium (assembly GCA_036768735.1). Lineage (GTDB taxonomy): Bacteria > Bacillota > Clostridia > DSM-8532 > DSM-8532 > JAAYGP01. The sequence goes on from DAIPML010000103.1 coordinate 1,316, forward strand.
ATCGATAAAATCGAAGAAAGAAGATATCCAGACCAAGAGCCAATGGCGGCATCAGTAAGACGGGGCCAACGAGCGGTACCATACCGCAAGCTAAAGTAATAAGAGCGAAAACTACGACGGCAAGAATAACAACGCTCCATCTTCCGGACAAGGCCAGTCGTGCTCTGTATTTCAAATCCGCACGACATACCGAAGAGTGAAATTTACCCGGTACAAATTCCATAATACATGCTCCTTCCGCGATTAAACACAATGAATTTATTTGAAATATGGTTATCACCCGGAAAGCCATTTTGCGGCTTCCGGTAAGCAATCATAATACAATGCAAAACGAAATTTCATAAAAAATAATCCAGTGAAGCATATCCATATATTGCAAACCGCTTTTTAAATATATGATGTATATGTGCCTGGTCTGACTTTCCAAAGCTAATGGCACAAGCACAAATTCAAATATGCCAAATTTCTAATTCAACATATATGGTTCTTCCATGGCATATTGTTGCACACATTTTCATAGAATTTCAATGCATGGACATATTCAGGTGTTTAATTATTTTTGAGTTAATACAATAATATGGTTATTCACCAGAAAGTCAGACTTTCTTATGAAACTTAAGATATCTTAAATTTCATAAGCCTTTGAAACAAGGCTGTATAATCATAATACCATAGATAAATACGCTTGAAAATATAACAAGTCTGTGGGTGGTGGTAAAATGGCAGATGGCAAAAAAACAGTAGAGCAAGAACACCAGAATATAACTCTTCGAGACAGAAGAAAGCTTATTATAACGGGAGTAAACAACGTTGAAAGCTTTAATGAGGAATGCATTGTGGTAGACACTTTGCTTGGCCTTCTGGTTGTCAGAGGTATTGATATGCATATTAATAAGCTGGATGTAGAAAGTGCTGCACTTGATGTTGAGGGTGAAATAGGAGTTATTGAATACCTTGATCACACAACACCTCAACGTAAGGGCGGATTTTTATCCGGCTTATTTCGGTAAAAGGTAAAAACATGATTCAAGAATTATATGTTTTTTTAAGTGCTGCTGGGAGTGGTATGGCTGCAGGATTTTTATATGATCTGTTCAGGCTTAAAAGGAAAGCTCTAAAAACAAAAGCTTTTGCAGCGTCGATTGAAGACATCGTGTTCTGGTTGTTGGCAGCGCTTCTTGTCTTTATAACTGCATATGCCAGTAACCAAGGTGAGATTCGGTTGTATTTCTTTCTTGCCGTTATTTTTGGAGTCATCATTTATTTTTGGCTATTTTCAAAATGGGTTATACAAATATTGACTTTCTTAGTTAAAGTAATTCTTTGGCCTATTTCTGTTTTTATTATGCTTTTGAAGCCACCGGTTAAATGGTTAGGAAAGCAATTTGCAAAAGGAACAACAAAAACAAAGAGTCGGCTTAAAATAACCGGTATCAAAATGAATCGCCGGTTAAAATCAATGCGTCATATTGCCAAAAAGATATAGTTTTAACAACAGCTAACAAGAAGATTCGCACCCTTTATCATCAATAAATCAGAAGACCTACAGCTCTAAACCACCTTATTCATGATAGTTAAAGTGTAGGTATGGATGAATGATTTTATCAAATAGGGAACATAACCCCTGCCAAGTAAATTACGCCTGTAAGTGAAAATGCTGAAAGTATTGTGGAGACCATTACAGCCTGAGAACAAAAATCAGGATGATTATTAAACTCGACACTTATCAGTGATGTGTTTGCGGCAGTTGGCACTGAGGATGAGATCATCAATACTTGAGCCATGATTCCGTTAATGCCAAACAATGAAATTAGAAGCAAAGCGACAACAGGCCCGCCAATAAGCCTAATAAATACTGAAAGATAGACTGTGGCATTTTTAAGATTTATCTTCGTATGAGATAATTGGGCTCCTAAAGATAACAGGGCAATCGATACAAGCCCGTTTTTAACATAGACAAAGGCAGACCAAATAGGAATTTGAGTAAAGTCATAGGGCACAAGCTTCAGCAAGAACGCTGCCAAAATAAAATATAAGGCAGGCATTTTGAGAGCTTTACATAAAGCGCCTTTAAAGCCTGCGGAAGCTTGGCTGGCATTAAACACACCAACCGTGTTTGTTGTTATGTTTTGCACTATCAAAACAATTACCTGTATTGAAAGGGCGTAACCTAAATATGGTGTTTCACCGTTAATTATAAAATTTTTACTTGAAAAGACCAAAGTTATTAAGGGTATGCCAAAATTACCGGAATTATAAAACATTATTGAATTGGTAAAAGCATTTGTCCGTCCTTTATCATATCCGCGAAGCTTACCTATAATATTCCCAATTAGCATGTTTAAAACCATTACTAATACTACCACGGCAAATGCCTTAATTATATCTGTTGGGAAATCGGTGGTATAAATATTGGAAAAAACAAAAAGCGGAACATAGATATAAAGATTAATTTTTGTTAGAGTTGATACATCCAGATGAAATTTTTTATCAAGTAGTATTCCTAAAATAATAAGTGTAAATATAGGAATCAGATTATTTGTGAGTATAAATAAAAATACGTCCATTTTTCTCCGCCTGTCTCTTATGTAAAGTTTCCAGTAGCACTAAAGGTAACACTTTTATGTCTAACGCATAATGCCTCAAATTGAACACCAAACATTTTAATGCTAACGATGTTTTTTTATCAGAAAGTTGCTTTGTAACTTTCTAGGGATAATCATATAATAGCCATAAAAATGAATTTTGTAAACCATTTTATTTCCTTGGGTACGCTCCAGGTTTGCTGGATTTTGCAGGCTAATGTGTAAATTTTCAAAATGTGAATATATCTGCAAGCCTAATTTCCAGCCCTTTAAAAACTTTGGACATCACAACCATGTCGCCAATATAGGTTTGATGATCTTCAATATCATGCTTTTCAAAATTGTAAATGCAGACCTCTTTTTTATCAGGGTCAACTATCCAGTATTCCTTAACATCAGTTTGCATATAAAGATCAAGCTTTTTCAACATATCTTTGCTCCTTGTGGATTTAGATAACACCTCCACAACAAGAGTGGGCACACCTTCATATTTACCGGATACGTCAATTTTATCAGTATCACATATAACAAGGATATCCGGCTGGACAACATTAATGTTATCTTTACCTTTAACCAATTTGACATCAAAAGGAGACACCAGTGGTCTGCATTTTTTCCCTTTGAACCAGTTGTGAAAAATTACAAGGAGTTCACTTACTGAGACTTGATGGTTATAAACAGGAGAAGAAAGCAGGTAAACTTCTCCGTCAATATATTCATATCGCAAATCTGAATTTTCCACCATCTTTAGAAATGCTTCATAGCTAACCTTCCATTTGCGATTAAAAATATAATCTGCAGCTTCCTCCGAAACAATGACCCTCTCTCCGCACGGAACAATCTTTGCAACATCATATCCATTTCGAGTTACAATAACATCCTCTAACTCCGATGCGATTTTTAAATATTTCCCAAAGCTATTCTGAACCTCTGTAGACGATACCTTCATAAAAAAGACTCCCTTCAAACCTTAGCAATTATATTTTTTAGAAGATAACAATATTATATAGTTTTATAGCTAAAGGTTCAAGTGGATAGCTAAGGAAAATATAATAAATAGCTAAAATAATTTAGCTATTTACCATAGTCAGGCGTAAAGCCCCTAGTTTTTAACTATAGGGATATAAGCCTGTTTTATCAAAAAACCAAGACCCCCACTTCTATAAGTGGCGGGTTCCGATTCTACACTTCAGGTGGAGTAGAGTCTCCATCTGAAGCCCATAGGCGTATTTTACAAGTAAAAACGCTTGATGTTCAGCTTTGCTGAACGAGTTCACTTTTAAAAATAAAACATTTGTATTTTATAGTGCATTAATATATAATGCAAATATGGAATATAAATCTAATAATAATATAGTATTTTCGTGTAAATATCATGTGGTATGGTGTCCTAAATATCGACGTAAAGTCCTTCGTGGAGCTGTTGAAGCAAGGTTAAAGGAATTGGTTATTCAAATTTACCCCAAGCTTGAGGTCATACTCACCTACTAGAAATAGACTGGTGTTTAATCACTCAAGAATCCCATTCCTTTAGGTATGGGGAGTGTCAATGAGTTGTGGTATAATATCCTCAAAGGCGAGGATATTATACGCCTCCGGCGGAATTGATGCGCGTGCGAGATTTTCTGCCGCTGGCAGAAAAAGATAACCTGCGGTTGGCTATACAGGAAACGTTTTGCTAGCAAAACGTGAGCACATGCGCAATTATACCATGTGTTTCTTCGAAAACGTGGTATAATAATATTATAGAAATTTTACAAAGGAAAAAACGGAAGGGGAGTAAAGATGCGAAGGCAAAGGCATATTAATCTAATTATGTTAGTTTTGATGTCAGGTCTTATTGTTTATTTTTTAGTTACCTATGTTAAGCAACATGATGAAATTTCCCTAATCGAAAATGAAATGAATTCTTTAGAGCAGAAAATAGCAAAGGAGCGGCAAACCCAGGAAGAGCTTATAGAACTGTCAAACCAAGCCGATACGAACGAGTTTATAGAAAAAATAGCACGAGAAAAGCTTGGTATGGTCAAAGAGGGCGAAAGGCTCTATATAGACGCAGATTAGAATTCATGGTGTAAATATGCCTTGTTGATAATTGTTGTAAAGTGCCACCAAGGAAGAAAGATTACTCAGATCCAGTGTAGAGGTGATAGGTAAGCAAAACGTTAGAGCGCCAAGCAAAGCTTGGCATCATAGTGAACTCGTTCAGCTAAAGCTGAACATCAAGCGTTTTTACGAAGTAAAATACGCATTGGACTTCGGTGGGGGACTCTACCCCCACCGAAGCAAGAATAAGGAACCCCCACTTATAGAAGTGGAGGTCTTGGAATTTTGATAAATTAAATGAGATTTTAGTTAACGACAGATTCTTCAAATGTGATCATTTCGATTTAGGTTGCAATCCTGCGTAATCATATTATAATAAAGTAAAAGGTATTCAACAGATGCAAACAAATGAGGCATTGTTTCAGTTGTTGCACAGCTATATCTCAAAATATAACGAGGCTTAGATGGACCCCCGCCCCACCTCATCGCATATTTTCAACCGTTCTGGTAGTAAAATGCTTGGTGGCGGGATAGAGTAATTTGAGAACGACGCTCGTCGGTGACAGCGTAATACTAGTTGCAAAAATACATAAACAGATCTTTGGAGGATAATATGCATCTTAATGATTGGCTGAATCAAAAGCTTCCGGAGGTTACAAAAAGCCTGGAGGAATTTAATAAAAATCATTTTCTTAATGACAAAACAATAGGTATGGCTGGTAAGGAGCAAATATATCAAGTTTTGAGAATGCTTCGATCCGCTCTTTTTCCCGGTGTATACGAAAAACACCCTATTGCGGAAGCAAATATAGATATAATAACCGGAAATAATATAAGAGAAGCCGCTATTGAGTTAAAATGTCTTATTGAAAAATGTCTTATCAACGAATGTGAAGATAAAGAAAAAGCTCAAAAAGAATGCACCGAATGCATGGATAAAGCCAATGATATAACAATTGATTTAGTAAAGCAGCTTCCAAAAATTCGTGATCTATTGCATAAAGATATTGAAGCCGCATATGAAGGCGATCCTGCTGCAGCTAGGCGTGAGGAAATACTTTTAAGCTACCCATCCATAGAGGCGCTTAGTATTCACAGGTTAGCGCATGTTCTGTACCAACACAAAGTGCCCATTATCCCAAGAGTAATGTCAGAATATGCTCACAAGAGAACCGGCATCGACATTCACCCGGGTGCTGAAATAGGCGAATACTTTTTTATTGATCATGGCACAGGGGTGGTTGTTGGCGAAACATGCGTTATTGGTAATCATGTTAAGATATATCAAGGTGTTACTCTTGGAGCGAAAAGCTTTAAGCTTGATGAGAAAGGAAACCCGGTGAAGGGTATTAAAAGGCACCCGAATGTTGAAGATAATGTTGTGATTTATGCAGGAACCACAATTTTAGGCGGTGATACAGTGATAGGACATGATTCGGTTATAGGCGGTAATGTATGGCTAACAAGCTCTGTTCCGCCCTACACGAGAGTGTATAATTCCCAGCCGTCGCCGACGATAAAAAAAGGAGATTTTTTATGAGGATTTATAATACGTTAACCCGCAGTAAAGAAGAGTTTGTTCCATTAAAACGTGGGGAAGTTACAATGTATAGTTGCGGTCCCACAGTTTACAATTATTTTCATATTGGAAATGCCCGGCCATTTATAATCTTTGATGTGCTGCGTCGTTATTTGGAGTATAGAGGATATAAGGTTAGCTTTGTTCAGAATTTTACAGACGTTGATGACAAAATGATAAAAAAGGCTAACGAAGAGAGAACGGATATTTTCCATATAGCAGATCGGTATATAAAAGAGTATTATACCGATGCCAAAGGTCTTGGTATTAAAGACCCCACTCATGCTCCAAAAGCAACAGAAAACATGGACGTAATTATTGAAATGGTTCAAAAGCTTATAGATAAAGGTTATGCTTATGAAGTGGATGGAGATGTATACTTTAGCGCTTCCGAATTTGATGGCTATGGAAAGCTATCAGGTCATAATGTGGAGGATCTTGAAGCCGGAGCTCGCGTGAGTGTGGATGAAAGAAAACGTAACCCTGTCGATTTTGCGCTCTGGAAGGCTCAAAAGCCCGGCGAACCTGCTTGGGAAAGCCCATGGGGAATGGGAAGACCCGGTTGGCATATTGAATGCTCTGCTATGGCAAACCGTTTCTTAGGAGAAACCATCGACATTCACAGTGGCGGTCAGGATCTTATTTTTCCCCACCATGAAAATGAAATAGCACAAAGCGAAGCAGTTAACGGAGAACCATTTGCCAGGTACTGGATGCATAACGGCTTTATTAATATTAACAACGAAAAAATGGCAAAATCAACAGGCAACTTTTTCACGGTAAGGGATGTATCCGAGCGTTTCGATTATAAGGTAATCAGGTTCTTCATGCTGTCTGCCCATTACAGAAGCCCAATCAATTTTAGCGATACAATGCTGGAGCAGGCTCAGAGCGGGTTAAATCGTATATATGAATGCCGCAGCAATCTATCATTCCTACTATCAAATGCAGAGGAAAGCCCTCTGGATGAGGATTTAATAGCCTCCCTTGCGGTATACAATCAGAAATTTAAGGATGCAATGGACGATGACCTTAACACAGCTGATGCTCTTGCGGCTATATTCGAGCTTGTAAGGGAAATTAACACCGTGATAACTGCCACATCAGGCACAGGAAAGCAAACAATAGCTGAAGCCATTAATCTGCTAAACGAGCTAACCGGGGTTCTTGGTATTATGGAAGAGCAAGAAGAGGAAGTACCCCATGACTTAGAGATAGAAAAGCTTGTTAATGAAAGACAGCAAGCAAGAGCAGAAAAGAATTTTAAGAGGGCAGATGAAATCCGTGATAAGCTAAAAGAAATGGGAATAGAGCTTCAGGACACGCCTCAAGGAGTAAAGATTGTGAAAAAGCTCTAGTAATTTAAGTTACATTATTTTAATGGGAGGGATCTTGTGAAACAGTTTATTACACCTGAGGATTTATCCGAACTCAGCGAAAGCCAGAAAATGAACCTGCGGGACATGTGGATGCCTGCGGTAAACACAATTGCATGCGCCAGCATATGTAAGGATGTAATTAACGAAGAATATGAAGATATTGTTTTTGTTATTGGTGAGATTATAGTCCAGGAAGGTAGCAGGAACCTGATTCTAAGAAGACTAAGGCTTGTTGATGATGTCATTATTGAAGATGAATTAATTGAAGATGGATCTGGTGATCAGGATATTGAGGATGAGATTTTAGGGTCATCTAATGATATTACTGAGATATCTGACGAGAATGGTGATATTAGTAGTGATAGTGATAGTGATGTTGAAGATAGTTATGATGATGATGAGTTTGAATTTGAATTTTTAGAACCGGAGCAATATTTCAGCAGAGAAGACTGCTTGCCGCTATTATCTATAGGTGAGATGATTGAGATCTTAGGCGGCTTAAAGTTCGGACAGGACGGATTTACTGTTTCAATACCGTCCTCAAAAAGACTTATTGGTGAACAAGGTTACACAGTCACAAACAGTGTAGAGCTGGAGTATGAGGAAGATGAGCTCTGTGATGCTTTGTGGAGCGTATTAAAAGAATTTTTGTGATGTCTCCCCAGGAGTGAATATTCTTTAGTGTAGATGGAATAATCAACCATTAAATTGTTAATACTTATGATGCAGCATAATGGTCTGTAACATTATAATTGCTTCTTAACCCCCGCCCAGCATCAAGGATGTGTATTTGTAACATTAGAACGAAAGAGTGTTCACATCCAAAGATAGAGGTCTTACATCGTCCGTGATGAGTTTTGAGTCAAGCTGACATATCTCTTGATATGATTTTATGAATGCTTGCAGCGAAATTTTCTTTAACAAATTCTACTGTTGGTATGCATAAGGCTTCAAGGACAATTGCACCCTTATAGCCGGTATTCATTAAAGCTTTATAAATGCTTTGAAAGTCAATGGTTCCATATCCGGGAAGACCTCTATGCGAATCTGAAAAATGAACATTGGTAATTTTACCTGCTGCAGCATTTATGGCGGAAATCATATCCCCATCTTCTATATATGAGTGATATGTATCGTAAAGAATCCCCAGATTCTCCGGATTTCCGAGAGAATTAAGGAGATCCAGCGCATCATATGTACTGTTTATTAAAACAGTTTCCAACTTGCAGATTGGTTCAAGCTGCAAGATAACATTTTGTTTGTAAGCATACTCCACACACTCAATTAAGGATGCTTTTAGATTATTAAGCAGAATGAGGGGGTCGCCTTTTTCAAGCTTCCCACGGATAAGGCCTATTGTAACAGGAGGATAGTTCAGCTTTACCGAAAGCTCAATATGTTCTTTAACTGTTTTGATGGCCTGTCGCCTGATATCTTCGTTTTGCGAGGAGAGGAAAAAACCTTTAAGCCCATATATTTGGCCTGTTGAAAGAGTGGTTACAACAAGATTATATTTTTCCAGTTCTTTAATAAGATCAATCGTAGATACTAATTCCGGGTATGCAACAGCAAGCTCAACACCCGTAAACCCCTTTTTTTCTAAATACTCAAGAGCATAACTGAATTCAGAAGCCTTAAAGGGAGAAAATACTGTGTCATATTGTAGTGGTATTGTTTGTGATATCAAATTCATTCTCATCTCACCCTCCTATAATGGTGCAGAGTGTTTATGAACTACCCGCCGATAGGCGTTTTTCAACTATATTGGTTGAAATGCTTTTCGTATTACATTTTCAGAGCCATAGCAATTTGCGTTGACGAAGATGCAATCATAGAGTATTTTTTCAAACGAGTATTATTTGATACCGTAAACGTTTACTGAATTTAGTATATAAAAAATACAAAATACTGTCAAGAGAATTAAAGTAATATCACTAATTTTGCTGTTTTAACTTGGTTTTAAGCATTTTTTTCTCGCATGTAAAATGTTTGACCGTATAGTAAACGTTTGTTATACTATAAATGTTGAATTGGGAGTTCGATATCTAAAGATATGAATTGAT
>DAIPML010000104.1:0-10758 GCA_036768735.1 Clostridiales bacterium
GCAAAGATCGAAAAAAACCATTTACGCTAAAATGGGTATTTTATCGGGGGCTTACAGTATCAGAATGATATTTTTGCTTTGCTATTTCACTTGTGTAATATCTGAAAATAAAATCGTACAATAGCATTTCATGTATATTGTTTTTTGAACGAAAAAGACGATTGAGCATCATGTGTAAATAGCTATTTAGTAATCTATTTATATCTTCTTCTATTATCAATTTGCCTTTGATTTTCCTTACAATTGGTATTAATTCTTCTGTCCGTTTTTCTATTGGTTGGTACAAAGAAATAAAATCTTCTTCAGAAATTGTATTATTCAATACTGCCTCAACACTTTTTTTGTTTTCCCTAAATTTCGAATTAAATTGTTTGGAATTATATTCATTAAAACCAAATTGTGTTTTACAGGATTTACTCAAAGTTTCCATCAATTTTTGTTTTTCTCCAATATCCAAATTAAAGTCAGATAATAACTCATCTATTAGTTTCAAAGCAATCATCCAACGATAGCCATCATTATTATTTAACTTTGTTAATATTGACAAAACACACTCACTGTCAGCACAGAAAATAGACTCTGCTTCATCGATTAGATGTTCGCCATAACGTTCTAATTCTCTGTTGTAAGTATCACATTGAATGTTCCACACTAGTCCAGTTTCGATTAATGAATTACATATTTCAAAAAAACGGTTAAATACAAGATTAAAACTCTGATTTTCTTTAAGATGAATACGTAATCGTATATGAAATTCAGAATCAAAATAACGGATGAAAAACCATTTATCGATAATATCATTTTGTTTTAATTCAAATATATATTTACCCAATTCATTTTTAATGATAATATCAGCGATTTTTGCTCCAGTGTATAACTTAAAATATACCCAATCACTACCCGGTATAAATGTTCTTCTTATCATATTTCTATTATGATTCTTTATAAAACGGAACAATAAACTCATTGGTAAAGACACCTTCAGGTCCATAAACAATTGCCGTTGATGGGTCAAAAAGAAACTCTTCCAAATAAGAGTGGGAACGACTTTTAATAATGGATAACCAAGCCCGAATGCTTAATGGGTTATTCATATCAACATACAACTCGTTGTCATCATCAGAAAGTGTAACTCTCTCAGGAATATTTCTTTCAATTCTCCATTCTCGTATTTTTTGAAGAAGTTCGATTTCATCTATTATGTTTGTGAAAATTTTTATATCTTTTTTATGAATAGTCCAGCGCGCCTTCGACAATATACAGTTTCTATAGACTACCCTTGGTAGATAATCTAGATTTTGTACTATATCTGGCCAGTTAAACCATAAACCAACACGCCCGTCCTGATGTTGCATATCGCACAGAAAGTGATATACTGGCATCGGATTTTGGCCACTATAATTATGAGCAGTACTCATTCGAGGAATAATCTCTTTATTTAGTTTCTTAGAACGCAATATAATCCGATTATTTTTTATTGAAACATATAAGTCATTAGGGCTAATCTCGAATTCTGCAGAAACGCTTGTATTAGCGAGATATGGAATTTCATATGGACGTAAAATTGGACGGAGAAGGATATTTCCAAGACGTGATTCAGGAAGATGCACAATTTCAGCAAAAATTTTATCAGGATACATTTTTGCTTCTTTTTCAGTAATAGCAATCGTATTATTCAAAATTTGTTCATTTAAATGACAAAATCGTCCCAATAAAGCCGCAGCACTCATTCCGCTAACTCCCTTAATAAAAAACGCGCATCCTTCTTTATTGTCTTTTAAAATTTCGCATATGACTGAAAGAGTTGGAGGTAGGTCATCCCATTTAACATCAATATCTTGTACATCTTTGTCTGTTAGCTCAATAATATGTTGTGACGATTGTCGATACTTCTGAAAAAGAATAGAATGAATAGAATTTTGGAAATCACTTGACTGTGAATTTGCCAGTGGCACAATAAAATCATCAATTAATGGGCTGACATCTCCCTGAGTGTTTTTAGCATATCCGATGCCTACTTCATTATCTAAAACGAATAATAAGGGCATTTCCCTGCTTTCATAACGCTTGAGAAAATTTTCCTTGAATTGATTAAGAGTTTTTAATGACATCGGAGGTGTTAATTTATTGAGAAAACAAAGCGCCTGTTGAATTTCCTTAATAATAGTATGACTAACAAATGCATGTTTTACGAGTTTGAACAAGTCTGTTTGAAACAAATATTTGATTTCTGTTTCAATTTTTGTTTTTTTTGTTGACGCAATAACCCTCGAATACATATCAATTGACCTGCCAATTGGTTGCTCATTTATATTGTTAAGCAAATCTTCAATTTCTAATAAATTATTAATAATTTGATCACAAAAAGATGGTATTTTTTTTAATTTTGATATGAGCAAAGAGATTGGTTCTGAATTTGTTACAGATGGCATTAATTCGCTAGTCAATATTTGTGCATCTATTAACTCATGGATAAACTCGGTAGATTCCTCTATTGATATCTCACTATCAACTAATATATTAGCTAATTCTGAGAAATATGCTCCTCCTACAGACGAAAGAAGTATTTTTAGGATATACTCTGTATTTTCTATTTGTCTAATTTGGTGTATACGACGGGATTTTAGATAATAATATACAACGTATCGAAGATAATTTCCCAAAGGATAAATACTGTTGTTAGGATAATATAATAATTGTTCGCGAATACTTTTATTTTGCTCTATTTGCTGTATCAAGGCACAGATATAGTTCATATCTAATCGTGTCTTCCGCTTGTATTCCTTTTGTTCCGATATTTGTATTTCTGAATAATTATTTCCTATTTTACCAACAGAACATCCCGCAAAGAGTCCAAACGGAGTTGGGCGAGTACAAGCCCGTTGATAGTAACGATAAGCAGAAAGACGTACTTTTTCTTCACCTTTATCTAAGTTGTCGCTTAAATCAGGTGTAGCTATGAGCAACATTTCTCGAAAAATAGAAGTGCTTTGTACTTTATCAAAATCTGAAATAAAAGAGTATGGGAAATAGGGTGTTCGTAAAAGAAATGCTTCAAATGGTTTATACATAAAAAGTAAACAATAAAATGATTATATGAAAAAATATGGCGGATATACTTTCTGCAATTTTTTGCATTATACCCGCCATAATCAAAATAAGCTATGTGCTAGCTATTTTAATAAAAAAAATCTTGAGACTTGCCTCAGGGTAGTTCATTTACCCCAAAAAGAGGAAAAGTTAAAAGCTATTACCAAAATGTATTGATATGATATGCATTTAAAATAATTTCTCTTGAAATTATGGGGTACAATAATTAGTTGTACCGCAGCAACACATTCCATATCCAGTACCTGAGGCAACAATCGATACGCAAGTACCAGTATTACAATCCTGATAACCAGTACATGGAGAACCTGTGGTAGTACATTGCATATGACCACTACCGTATCCTCCTAGTAGACTACTCATGCTTTCATCACTTAGAGTTGAAATAGTCTCTTGTTTTAAAACTAATTTTTTAATCTTTTTAGGCCCCATATTTTCTATAATTAAATTAGTAATACGCTGTAAAAATAGTTGATTTGTTTTAAAAAAAGAAATTTATAGATAACAAAACAAAAAAAATAAATACTGATTAATAATATATTACGATTTGTTTAATAACAATTCATTTCATAGTATGTATTGTTCATTCTATAAACAAGGTATGAAAGAAGTTACTTTAATTAGACATTTCACTACATGACAAAATATAAATACCGTATGGAAGTACTTGTCCTTGATCCATCTGCGTGATTTGTTGATGTGACGCCTGTACCCCATCGTAAAAGCTGCTTAACCAACACGTGGTCAATCGCCGCGAATATCTTTTTGGATAGCACGTGCCTAAAATAATTTCCCCAACCTGTGATAACAGTATTTAACCTGTCAATAAGCAGACCTTGTGTTACCGCCTTGTTACTGAATATTATTTCATGCAGTTTTTCGGTTATCTTCTTCCGGCTTTTCTTCGAGGGTTTAATCAGAAGTTTCCGTTGTACTTCCGGATATTGAAACCAAGAAAATCAAAGCCTTCCGAGATATGGGTTACGAGCGTCTTCTCTTCCGAGAGTGCCAGCCCTTTGGGCTAGAAAGCAGGTGATGAGGGGTTTTATCTCCTCGAATAGTTCCCTGCTCTCAGCCGTGACCACGAAGTCGTCAGCATACCGTACCAGGTTTACTTTCGGAAAATAGACTTTCCCTTTCCCGATGAGACGCTTATGATAACGTTCCTTTAACATCCTTTCCATGCCGTCAAGGGGCGCATTGGCAAGGGTAGGTGAGATGATACCGCCCTGTGGTGTCCCTTCCGCAGTAGGTGTGAGTATCCTGTTGAATGCTACCCCCGATTTAAGCCATTTCCCCAGTTACGGACTTGTCGATTTGTACATTATCTACAAGCCATTGGTGGTTAATATGGTCGAAACAACCCTTGATGTCTCCGGCATTCTTGTAACGTATAACCATGCGGAAGTCTGCCAGTTTTCACGGGGGGATGATGTTTCAACCCCTGTCTCCGCAATAATTGCCGTGGCTACATGTTCCTTGACTCCGGGGATGGTTTGCAGGCGTTCGTATTGTTTGGGAAAATGTTCTTTGCAGAGCCAGGTCAGTTCTTTCTGACAATCGTCTATCTGTTGTTTGATGAGGTCAAGTGTTTCCTCCAATTGTCTGAAAACGATTAGGTCAGTTTTTTGAGAGCGAGCCTGTCAGGGCTGCCTTCACCGTCTCACCTCCATGCTTGTTGACGGTACGTCCATGCACAAGCCTGACGAGTTCATCAGGGCTTGTCTGACCGCCGATTATCGCCTTCGGTACAGCCTGGTAGCTTTTGCTTTTGGTGGTAGCCACGTAGTTGCTGAGCCTGAAACCGCATCTTTGCAAGGCTGCGTCAAGTTTGTTGCAGATGTAAGTCATGTCCCCGCCCAGGTCCATGATACGGCGGTTGAGTTTGCGCATGTCCTGAACGATTGGCTCGGGAACGAAACTTCCCTTGATGAGGTTTTTCAGGATACACTCCGCTATCTACTGGGCATCCTTCACGTCACTTTTCCTGCCGGGAAGCTGCTTGATGAAACAGGGATTCACAAGTTTGAGTTTCATCGATCCACGGAGTTCGTTCCATACCGAAACCCAATGGACGGCGGTGCTCTCCATGGCTGCTTCGCTGACACCATGCTCTGTCATGTCATTGTACATCTGACGCAAGTCCGGAGTATGCACTCCATAGTTTTTTTCTAAAATAATGGCCTCGTCATGACTCATAATACAAAGGTAAATGCTACCTTTATGCACATCAAGGCCGGTGACCGTTCGATTCCTGTTCATATTTTTTTTAAAAATTTTCCTCCAAGATAATAAAATTGTGACTGAGAGCCCGCAGGAGGGGACAGGAAACAGGGCGTCAGCCTTGTTTTTTATCCTACCAGTGTAAAATCTCGTGGATTTTATCTAAATTTGAGTAAGCAATAAAAGCGTGTTGATTGTTCCTAATAAGTAAAATCTCAAATCGTAATAGGTTCTAGTGAATATATTATTACAGAAAATAGTTATATTTGTCGAAATTATAAATTGAATAGAATGAAAAAAAATGTAATTCTTGTTATTATATTATTATCATTTTTTTGCACTTGTAAAAATGAATCTAAAAAGAATAAACAAGACAAAGTGCAAAATATTGAGTCTTTCGCCCAACTCTATGGGTATGCCCGATGGTTTCACCCAAGTGACGAAGCACAGAAAATAGATTGGGACAAATTTGCGGTGCTTGGTATTCAAAAAGTGGAAAATATAACTTCATCCGCAGAATTGAAAGATACCCTTTATCACCTTTTCTCACCAATAGTGCAGGGACTACAGATTTATAAAACGCAAAAACCGGAAATATTCAATCCTGAAGTTCTCCGTTCTCCCGACCCTAAAGCAAAACCGATAGCATGGCAACATTACGGTGTTTATCTGAACAACCCGTCGAGTATTTATAGTAGCTTAAGGACTTATAAGAGCGATATAGACACAATGATGTTCAGCAGTATACCTCAATTTGGCGAAATCATTAAAGAACCCATTGGAAGTAACCTTATGTGTGTTGTTCCACTAACCTTGCTTACAAATGATACCTCTACTTATCCCCAGACGGATAAGCTGAAATTCGACCAACTCAAATCTGAAATAGATAAAGTCAGCATTGATGAATATTTTTTTGATATGAAGACGAATTTAGCGAGTGTAATTGTTACATGGAATGTGTTTCAACATTTTTTTCCCTACTTAGATGTAATTGATACGGATTGGAATGAAGTTTTGGGAGAAACATTGAAAGACGCACTTTCCAACAAACGAAAGAAAGATTTTTTTGTGACATTGAGCCGGATGATTTCCAAAATTAACGATGGGCACGGAATGGTTCTGGAGGAACTGATGTATCTTTTGCCAATAAGGGTAGAATTTGTTGAAAATAAAATTGTAGTTACAGCTTCAAATGATAGTACTTTAATAAGTGGTGATATCATTCTCCAAATAGACGGAAGAGCAGCCATAGAAGCATTGGATGATAAGGAGAAAATAATATCCGGTTCACCTCAATTACGCAGATACAGGGCTTTGAATGTATTGGGAGGTAAATTGGATCAGAACACATCAAAAGCTGATATATTTGGGATAACAAATGGTAAAGAGAAACTAAAACACGAAGCAGGCAGTAGTACACAGCTTGTGATTGAGCGGGATGGAAAAACCCAAAAAGTGATAGTCCCGAATTCAAGGGAAGGGAGCATAATTTATAACCCAATAAATGACCGAAAATACTCGTTTGAAACTATTGTAGAAATAGAACCGGGAATCTATTATATAAACATGTCCAATTGTACTGGAAAAGAATTTGAACAAAAAAAAGACATTCTATCCAAAGCAAAAGCTGTTATTTACGATCAAAGAGGTCAAATCAAATTAAATTTTTTCCAAATTGTACCCTACTTGATTAAAGAACCGGTTACTTCCACATGGTGGAATATTCCACAAACCGTTTACCCAAACCAGGAAAAGGTGAAATTTGATTTGGCTAATTGGAGTGTTGAGCCAAGGCAACCATATTTTAAATCCAAATCAATCATTATTAATGATCCTTCAGTCGTCAGTGCAGGTGAAACCATGATGGATATTATTGTTCATTACAAATTGGCAACTACCGTGGGAGAATCGACAGGTGGCTGTAATGGGAATGTCAATTATATCAATCTACCTTGTGGCTATAAGGTTCAGTGGACGGGAATGAAAGTATTAAAATATGATGGCAATCAACTTTATACGATAGGATTTAAACCCGACTATCCTGTAAATAAAACTATTCAGGCTATTAAGGATGGTAGGGATGAATATCTGAAAAAGGCTTTGGAAGTGGCAAAAGAATAAATACCTTCCTCAATGTGGTAGACAATATAATACCTAAAATCCGCAAGCAGATAATTTGGTAGTTTCTAATTTATTTTTTAGTGATTTTTCCTGAATTTCGGAGTAAATATTCTGATTTTCTTTCATAGAATCATATTTCTATAGTAAACGCATTATATATTTGCGGTTAATTTCATCAATTCCTCATTCGGATTTTCAAATTGAGCTCAGTATCTGTTGATATCATACTTCAAATCATCGATAGAAGCAAAATATCTGTTGTGAGTAACATTGCGCCTTGTCTTCTTCCACATCATTTCAATGGCATTTAAATCCGGCGAACAGGGTGGCAGGAAAAATAATTCTAATATGTCGCCAATTTCTTCCAGCCAAGGTTTTAAGATTTTGGCATGATGATATTTGGCATTAAGTACGAGACACTAAATAGTTTAAACTATTGGTTTTATTAATACTCATATTACCAGCAAAATACAAAAATAAATAGTTTAAACTAATTTCAGATTGATACTTATCTAAAATCAATAATATTTTTCTGCGCCTGCCGTTACTGTTGTTTCTATCTTGAGCTTCAGCGATGAGTTTTTGCAGGAATTTTTGAAAACTCACCGCATCAAACACTTCATTTTGACATGTAATAAGCTGCCCGTTTTTGCCCAATGCTCCCAATACGCTTATTTTGTAGCGATCCGCGGGCGATTTATTTCAGGGCAAGTTCCCGACAAAAACCACGCCCTGATAATGCTCAGTGTCAACTTGAAATCAACTTCATCCTCATAAAACACCTCGTATTCATCATCCCGTAGTTTTTCTTGAAGTTTTATTAAAAGCTTCTTTTTCCTCGGGGGGTAGTGTCCTAAAAAGTGTGTATTTTCATTCTTTCCTTTTTAATTCCTCCACCTCCCTAAATACCGAGACCGGATATGAATACGTACCATTCTCTTTTTCAATGGCAACAGCTCCCATTAACGCTATCACAGACTCGGCCGATGGCATAGCTCCACGCATTTTCAATACCCGCTTGTAATCCCTGTTCAGACGCTCCACCCAATTGGTGCTGTAAATTATGCGCTGAATCTCTGCGGGATACTCCAAATAAGTAAAATAACCGATATTGCGCACGGCCTTAAAACGTTTCAAGAAAGGATATTGAACGGCATATTTATCGACAAAGATAGAGAAATTCTTGAACGCTGCAACGGGGGTAAGCGATTTTGTCTCCAACGGGATGACTTCATGGAGCTCTGCCGATATCTTTTTCCTGGCTTTATGTGGGAACTTCCAATATATTCCGCTTCAGGTAGACGACACAGAATTGATGTCTACTGTTTGGATAAACACGTTTAACGGCATCTTCGATACCCGTTAAGAGCATCCGAAGCAAACAGAGCCACACTCTCTATGCCTCGTCTTTTCAGTTCCCGCATCTCTTCCTCCTACAACAAAACTCCTTCTGTCGGATGATTGACGATAGACAACACTTCACGACTTCCATCTTCTTTTATCCCCAGAAGCGTGTAATGACCCTCTTTGCCGACACACTCTTCGCGACGAGTATGAACAAAAGTAGCGTCAAAGTAGACAACCAAATAATGAGCCTCCAAACGACGGCTAAGCCAGGTATGAACATGATGCTTGCTCTCTTTCATCAAATAACTGATTTGCTGCTAGCTGTAATCTTTGCCATAGACATCCTCAAAGACAGAACCCTCTTGTTCGGCCGTTAAGCCTTTGGAGTCTAGACTGAAAATTAATTTACGACGCTCTTCGTCTTCATCGCGGATAATGGCAAGAAGTGAAGGATAAAACATCTCGCTACGAGTATGAAGCACCTTTAATGCCAACTCTTTGGAATCAGACATGGCTTTACAGTAGCGATAACCGTTACCGTACTCTTCAGGGTACTCTTGCTGATGCAACGAGCGTTCGGCTTTCATAAAGGCGTTTAACGTCAAATTTAATAATAAATGTGTACCCCCTTTATTTGCCAATTCAAATAAAATGTCCGAAATTTGTTCTTGTGTAAAGTTATTTTTTTATTTTATATCGAGAAAAATCAAATATAATAAAAATCTACTTTACATACTTTTTTAGGACACTACCGCTTTTATGATGGATGCTCCAACATATCGGAATATATAGACGAACGGGCATTTATCAAAATTGACGTTACCAACATTAAACGCTCAATTGATACGATTGTACGAAGTATTGAAAATGATGAGTTTTCCAAACGCCGAGAATTTATTACTAAGGAAACGCAAAGAATACTCACTCACCTAAATCCACTCAATATTATTTGGGCAGCCCTTAACGGAAAAGATTTGCCGAATTATTTCAAGCTATAATTATTTCACGTTTTTTAAGTTTCTAGATTTTTATTCGTGAACCATACTCCGCCTTCACTTCCGTAACTGTTTTTACTTCATTTTCGATCGGCTGTTTTTCCGGCGTGATACTCTCCAAAATCTTCCTATCAACCTCACCTAATTCCCTTTTCAACTCCCTCAACTGCTCCTCCTTTTTCCAGTTAGTATTCACCACTTCACGCAATACAGGCAGATTAATTTGTTCTTTGGCGATGCGTTTGTTTTCGTTGTTAATCAGCGTCGGTATTTTTTGTAGGGCATTCAGAAAGTTCATCGAAGCCAATTTCGGATCGGCAGCCATAATTCCGTTGTTGTACGTGTATTTGATACCTCCATCTCCTTCGACAAAGAAACGATTTTCCTTGAAATCAAATCCTTCTTTCATACTTGCTTCCGTTTTTACCAGTAATTTAAAACCGTACAGCGAACCAATCTCCTCGTAAAATCCGTGAGTACGGGCAGTTTCAGACAAGCGGTTGAGTTTTTCCCCGATTTGTTTTACCGTAGCATTTTCGGGCAAACCGTTTAAGCGGACGGGATTTAATACCTCGCCGGACTCGTTCTTTAGAATACGCGCCGACAGGTGCTTTTGGTCTTTCTCCAACAGGGAAATCCGGTATCGTGAGGCCTCGATTTCATTGGCTATACTTTCCAGTTTGATGCGCGTTTGCGCCCTGGACTGATTAAAACTGCGCCGCTCACTTTCCAATGAGGCAATTTGTTTTTCCAGCCGTGCCTTATCCAGCAAGTCGGTATTGCCCGAAAGGATCGCCACATATTCGGAAAAGTTCATGCCCGACTGCTCATCCAGACTGCCCTCGTCGATGGTACGCTTGCCCAAACGATTGGTTTTGAGTTGGTCGATAAACAGTTGTTTATTATGTAACAGGTTGAATTTATAGCTGTCCAACGAACGTTCTACAGCATAAATAACCACATC
>DAIPML010000105.1:0-10605 GCA_036768735.1 Clostridiales bacterium
GGCTAATTTTGAAATAAAAAAGATGGATTTATACGAAGCGATAAGCGAAATGAGGATTTTGAGCAAAAAGGGTGAGTCTTTTTCGTTCGCATTTATGACCTATTCAGCAACTAAGCGCAAAAGTCATGGTATAAGTGAGGTGCGACGTGCAAGGTTAGCACCTCAGGATCCTACCAGTAAGCACCCATACAAAGATTACATGTTGCAATTTCTTGATCTTGACACTAACGAGGTAAAGCGTTGTTATCAGCCACTTCTGATGGAATTTAACGGTGAGAAACTTGAATTGAATTAAATATATCCTTATGAGCGAAAAAGTAAAACATATAGGTGGAATAGGATTCGCAAAAGCTAAAGCCGGAATGTATGCGATTAGCGGACTTGATATGACTACCACGTTTGACGTGAATGGTGGCGTTATGGCCGGTGATTGGGAAAAGGATCCGGTTATTTTTGGTGGTGTGAAAATGGTGCCTTTTGGTGCTAATAACAACATGCCGGCCGAAATGCGTGATCTGCTTGAGCGTAATAATCTTGGCCCTGGAATCCTATCCCGCAAACTTGGCTTGCAGTATGGCCAGGGTCCGTATCTCTACCAGTTGGAGCTTAAAGACAATGAGATTAATAAAACATGGGTAGAGGACAAAGAGATTCAGGATTGGCTCGATAACTGGGATTACAGGCAGTATGTGCGTGATGCTCTTATTGAGTTTAACCACGGCAATGGCTTTTTTGCTAAGTATTTCTCGGCACGTAGTCGCAGATTGGGCAAAGCGTTTATTTCTCGCATACAAGCTCTACATTCAACAGATTGCAGGATGGAATATCCTGGCAAGGATAAATCGCTGGAAGATGTTCAGACTTTTTATGTAGGTAATTTCGAGAGTAATTACCCAAAGAAAGTTGATGCTTACCCTCGCTTTATGCAGGCTGATCCTGCCCGTTATGGTGTGAGTATCGATTATCACTCTTTGCGAAGCTGGGGGCATAAGTATTACAGCGTTGCATCGTTTCTTGGTGCCGTGCCATGGGTTAAGCGCGCAAATGATCTGCCTGAGATCATTCAGTACCTCACTGAAAATATGATTGCAGCTGCTTATCATGTGCATGTTCCTGCTGAGTATTGGGAGGAAAAAAGAAATCTTGTTATTGAAATGCATCCTGAAGCATCTGATAATGAAATTGAGGTGAAGATGCAAAAGCTTAGAGATGAACTTACAGAGACTATCGCTAAGGTGCTGAGCGGAAAGAAAAACACCGGTAAGTTTCTTGAGAGTATTGATTTTACTGATGACCAGGGCAATCGTTGCTCTTGGAAAGTTGAGCAGATTGAGATGAACATTGACAAGTTTATTGAAGCTCAGAGTAAGATCTCGAATATTGCAGATAGTAGTACAACATCTGGTTTCGGACTTAACCCTGCATTATCGAACATCATTATTGGTGGTAAGGGTGACAGTGGAAGCCAAATGATTTATGCTCTTAAAATATTTTATGCAGCTGACACACAGATTGCAGAAGATGTGGTTTTTGAACCTATTAACCGTGCCTTGAAGATTAATTTCCCTGGCAAAAACATAGCAATGGGATTGTACCGGAAGGCGGTTAATAAAGAGAATAATGTAACTGCAGGTGACCGAATGACTAATAACATTTAAACTCTTTGATTATGATTTTTAATAAGGATAATAAAGGTAATGAGGAGCTCAGGAGGCTTACAGGCAACTACTATGCAAGTAACGATTTCAATAAGATTAGCCAGGACATTATCCTGGCTGAAGAGGAATTGATTAAGATTGTTGGCACTGCTGTATATGATAGGGCAAAAGCTTTTTATGACATGACCAGTGATGCTCAGGAGGCGCATGAAGATAAAGTTATTAATGCTGCACTGCTTGAGCGTGTGCAAATGCCAATTGCTATTTATGCAACTTTTATGATGTACAGAAAAAACGATATCAGCCATGAAAGCTCAGGACGAAAATTTAAAATTGACGTTGAAAGCGAACGTTTGCCCTGGCAATGGCAGCTTGAGCGTGATGATGAAATACAGCTTGAAAGTTATTACCGGAGTATTGACAGACTTATCGATTGGATGGACGAAAATAAGTTGCCTGAGTGGATTAATACTGATACAAAGAAAGCTATGAGTAAGCAGCTCATCAAGTCGGCAACTTTGTTCAATCAGTACTACCCTATCGACAGATCGAGCAGGTTTTTTGTAATGATTTCTCCTTTTGTTCGTGAAGTGGAGCGCAAATATATTCGTCCGGCACTGGGCAAAGAATTATATGAGAAATACACCGGGTTGGCTACTGATCCACCTTTAACAGAAGTGGAGATTGAACTAAAAGAGTGGATTTACCCGGCAATACCTTTGCTTGCAATGAGCATTGCTTTCAGGCGAATGCCACTGGCCCTTATTCCGTATGGTGTTGTGCGTAACTATAGCAGTCAAACTCACACAATGAACAGCAGTAACCCTGCAAGTATTGATGATATATTTGATATTTCGCGCGACCTCGAGAAACAAGGTATGGCAGCTATTGGTGAATTTAAGAATGAACGTGCCGGAAAAGATATTTTGTTTCCGTTGCTTCCTAATAATGACCCGAAAAATAAATACATGAAGGTATGACATTAATATTAGATCCTCCTGCCTGGTGGGGTAAGATTCAAAATATTCCGGATATAAGCCTTAGTAGTATGTTTCCGGATTTGTTTGCTAATCCTATCACTTCTGCACAAGACTTTTCAATAAAGGATTCGTCCGGCACTATAATACTAAGCGAAAGTTACAAACCTTTTGATTATTCAATTAAAATAAAAGGCCTCAAAGAAATACTTTCGCTGCATCTCAGGAGAAAGAATCAGAACCTTATTATAGGAGGTGTAAACACTCAGATAATGGAGAATTTTACCTTCACCCTGGGAAGTGATAGCAAACAAGGTGATGTGATTTACAGTCGCATGAAATCAAACATCCCGGCTGCGAAACTTAAAGGTGAACTGTTTCTTACAACTCAGCATCTTAAGAAAGTGACAATGCCTCAGGCAAAGGAATTCCTGACATACTTTTTTAGTGGAACCGGAATAACAGTTAGTGCTAAAATGTACTATTATAGGAATGGGCAGATAATGAACACCAATTATGTGCCTATCGAAAGCGGAAAAACAGGCTTCTATGCATTTGACACGTCATTTTCAAGGATAAAAAGCTACTTCCCTACTATTGCAACTGATGAGTGTTTGTTTTACCGGGTGGGCAACGATAGCTACAATGTGGAATATTTAATCGACAGATCATCTTATCCAAACCTCACACAGTTTGTTTATATGAATAATTTTGGAGTACCTGACACACTGTTTATCAGGGGTGAAGTGATTCATAATGTTGATGCAAAGTTTAGTGAAGGTAAAGTGCAGCGAGTATCGCACAAATGGGATCTGAAGGAAAATGAAACATTTGAGGCCAGTACCGGTAAGATTTTTAATCGCGATGAATACCTTATGTGGCGAGATCTGTTCATGAGCCCTGATGTGTACATATATGTAAATGGTACACCTCGCAAAGTGTTTGTAACAGAGTCTAAAAACAGCATCAACCGTTTGAAGGGAGTTAATAAATCGCTCACTTTCTCATTCAGGTTTGCTGAAGAAAACGACACCTGGGATTACATGCGATATCTTGAGTGGATCCTTGAGTATGGTGTTTGGAACGACCAGGGCATTTGGTTGGATAGTGGAAGGTGGAATGACAATCAACTTTAAAGTTAATTATTGAGATGGCAGAGCAAATGACAGATCAAAAGATGAAAGATATTGAGTTCCTGTTTCAGGATGAAGTGCTAAGTCAGCATGGCGAATACCTGGTTGATTTACTACAGGAAGAAATTGAAAGGAAAGATCTGATTGATAAAGAAATTCTTGTAAACTCATTAGACTACAGCACATCATCAATTCAAAATGGGAGACATAAGTTCTTAGACATCAAATTTCCTGACTATGGCAGATATATTGAAATAAGAAAGAATAAACGCAAACGCCAATCCAAATTTGACACAAATACTAATCGTGATATCTGGGGTATAAGAGAGAACTCTATGAAGAGAAAAAATACTGACTGGTATAGTAAAAATGCATACAGAAGTATAAACAGATTACTTGGAACGCTCATGTATGAGTTCACTGATCAGGAGATAGCACGATTAAAAGGAATAATTGCAAACAGAATTAACTTAACGTTATGAGTTTAAAGATAGACAGAGTACAGCTTGAGGTAATGATCAACAATGATCCTGCTCGAAAGAAAATTCATGAACTTGACAAGCAAATAGGTGATCTGAACACAGCACTTAAAGGCATGAAAAAGAATAGTGAAGAGTATGCTAATACTAAGAAAAAAATAAAAGAGCTTCGTGCTGAACAGGATAAGGTTAGGGATTCCATCGGAATTACTAACATGACAATGAAGGAGTTGATTAAGACTCAGAAAAGCATTAATTCTTTGCTCACACAGTTAAGGCCCGGCACTAAAGAGTACGAAGAACTGGAAAAACAAGCTGCAGCTGTTAATAACCGCATGAAAGAGTTGAAAGATAACTCAAAAGGTGTTCAACAGCAACTTAATGCAGTACCTTCCGGTAAAGGGGGTTTTCTCACCGTTTTAAAAGGTGTGTTTGCCGGTAATATGCTTACAAAGGGAGCAATGATGTTGGCAGATTTAGCCAATAAAGCACGTGCTTTTATTCAACAAGGTGTGGAAATGGCGGCAGCAGCACAGGGTATTGACCATGCTTTTAATCGTATTGCAAACAGAGATTATTTGAATGAATTAAGGAAACAAACAAAGGGGTTAGTTTCTGATCTGTCGTTAATGACCTTGGCTGTTAGAGCTGAGAACTTTGATATACCACTATCACAACTGGGTAAATTGCTTCAGTTTGCACAAAATAGGGCGCGCGATACCGGTGAGAGTGTGGATTATCTTTCTGAATCTATAATTATGGGTATAGGTAGGAAATCTCCTCTCATTTTGGATAATCTCGGAATATCAGCAGTTAGGATTCGCGAAGAATTTAAGAAGTCTGGCGACATGGCCACTGCAGTAGGCAACATTATAGATGAAGAGATGTCTGAAGCCGGTGAAGTGATTGACACTGCAGCTGATGCTGCACAGCGAAAGAAAATTGCTTGGGAAAACTTGCAGTTAGCTGTGGGTAACTTCTTTGTGAAATTCAGATCTGGGTGGGATGATTTCTCTACACGTTTTGCTGAAGGGTTGACGAAATTAATACAAGGACAGGAAGCATCATCTAAGCAGTTTGAGGACCAGATTAAAAAGGTTGCTGATCTTAATATTACATTACCAGATCTGATTGACAGGTATGAAGAGTTGAGAGCAAAAACTAAACTGAATAAAGATGAGCAAAGGGAGCTTAATGAAGTTATTGGAAAGCTAAACGATGCTGTTCCGAGTGCTGCTATAGAATTTGATAAATATGGAAATATTCTTACTATAAATACCGCAAAAGTTCGTGAGTTTATTGCAGCTGAAACTGCCAAGCTGGAGGTGATGAATAGAAGTGCCATTGCTGAAGAAACTAAGAACCTTGAAGATTACCGTGAAGAATTGGATTTAGTTCTTGAAACAAGGCAAAGAGGCACAGAGAAAAGGTATAGGTGGGGAACTGAAGAAGATGTAGTATTATCAGATGATCAATTAAAAGATCTTGATAAACGTTCAGCGGAACTTGAAAAGCTCATTTTGGGGACAGAAACATATTTGAATGAAATTACAGGAAAATCGGCAGCCGAAAGGGTGCAACAAAGAGAAGATGAACTGAGGCAGGAAGCTCAGTTTAACAAAATGAGTGAGGTACAGTTAAAGAAATGGATTGAAAATAATCGTGATACTGCAAATGAATATCTTGCCATTGCTCAGAAGGTATATAATAATAGATTTGCCAATGTTGATCCTGATGGGCAGGATAAGGGAAAGAAAAACAAAACAAAAGAGGCGGATCCATTTAAAGAAGAATTGGATGCTTTGAAAAGAAGTCAACAGGAAGAGCTTCTTGTATTAAAACAGAGCTTGCTTGCAAAAGATGTTACTGAAGAAGAGTTCAGGGAGATCTCATTTCAGAAAGAGGTTGAACATATCAACAAAATGAAATTGTTGTATGAAAAACATGACCAGGACACTATTGATTTGGAAATTCAGTTAACTGACAAACTCATTGCAGAATCTAACCGGAGATACACTTTTCTTCAGAAGCTTCAAAAAGAACATCTAGATAAACTGAAAAATCGTCCCAGGGAAGAAGCTAAAGAAGAGGATGATGATAAATGGGTGGCTGAAAGTTATAAGGATAGAAAAGCAGTATTAGATGTTCAGCTGAAAAATGAAATGATAACTGAGAAAGAGCATCAGGAGGCTTTATTTCAGTTGAGAAAAGAATACCTGGATAAATATTTAGAAATTACTTATGCTGCAACTGATAGCATAGCAAATATTTCAAGTGACTTATCAGGCGCAATGTCAAATTTCCAACGCTCTGAAGAAATGGCAGTTGAGAGGAAGTATGATAAAATGATTCAGGCTGCAGGAAGTAATTCACGTCAGGCAGCGAAACTAGAAGAAGAGAAAGAAAAAAAACTAAATGAAATTCGCGCAAAGTATGCCGATAAGCAGTTTATCACAACAGTTGCAGGAGTTATAGCATCAACCGCTCAGGCTGCTATTGAGGCTTATGCTAATGCTTTGAAAATACCTGTTGTAGGGCTTGTTTTAGCTCCTATTGCTGCAGCAGCTGCTGTAGCTTTTGGTGCTTCACAGATTGCCGTTGCTAAACAACAGCGTGATGCTGCTAAGGCAGGTTATAGATCGGGTGGATATACCGGTGCCGGAAAGGATGATGAAGAAGCCGGTGTTGTACATAGGAATGAATTTGTGAACACGGCTGATGCTGTTAGAAACCCACATGTGAAACGATTTCTCGATGTGTTTAATGTGGCCCAGAAAGATGGCACTATTAGAATGCTTAATACAAGTCAGATCTTGGAGCGTGCAAGACTTGATGCTGCATCACCATCAAGACAGGCGGTTTATTCTTCACCTGCACCAACAAATGATTTGGGGCAGGTTGAAACTTTGAACCGACTGAGCGACACTGTAAACCGATTGTCTGAGAAGTTGAATGATCCTATACCTGCATATACTGTTATCCACGGACAAAATGGATCTCGCAAGCGTAATGAGATGTATGATCGCATCATGAAAAACGCACGTTTATAGGTTTGCTTGCAAGGTTGTTTATTTGTCCTTTTTTCTAAGCTACGCCTTCCCTAATTTTGAAAGCAAAAATAAAGGAATGGACAGTATTATTGAACCCACCACAAAAATAGCAGAAAGTGCTCTTAATACTGCTGAGAGTATTAGCAATTTTGGTGTTATGGTAGTTATTACAGCTTTTGCAATAATTCTATGCACCGTGATGATTATTTACTTTTTTGTTAGCCACAGACGTATGACCAGAAACATGGAGGCACAAAATGAACGCAACAATGAAGCGTTGAATGTAACTCTGAAAGAACTGAAAGATTACCTTGCTCCTGTATCAGAAAACGCACGTTTGAGCACTCTCACAGCTATATATGCTATTGCAGAAAACAACTTCAAGCTTAGCATAGAGAATGTGATCAAGATTATTGAGCAAATTCAGACTGAGAATAATATTAGCAACGAAAAAGCTACTCGCGCCAAGCTATTTAGATTTATCAATAATATACATAATGAGAGAATTTTATATTTCAAAAATTTCTCATATAAAGGACATACGGTTGATTACTACATGGATCGAAAATGGATTGACCAAATGATTGAGGTTGCATTTCCTGAGATATATGATAAGAGTAAAGCACGTACGCGCACCAATATTAAACAGGCCTACGACAGCATATTTATTGAGTTTAAACAAAATTTATTGACGAAATGAGACGGATAGACAAAATAATTATTCATTGTTCTGCCACTCCAGAAGGTAGACATCACACAGTTAAAGATATTGACCGTTGGCACCGTGACAGAGGTTTTGCGCAAATTGGTTACCACTGGGTGGTCTATTTGGATGGATCTATTCATCCTGGAAGGCCTGAAAAGATTGCAGGTGCTCATGTTGTTGGACACAATGCTAATAGTATAGGGGTTTGCTACATTGGTGGTGTAGACAAACTTATGAAAGCTAAAGATACCAGGACTGCAGATCAGAAATTGGCTTTAGGCGAATTGGTTGATAGGCTTAAATGTAAATATCCTGATGCAACAGTTCATGGACACAATGAGTTTGCAGCTAAAGCATGCCCGAGTTTTAATGTTAAGACCGAATTATAAAATTTATATGAGATATGATTTTATACATATTATTGCTGTTGCTCTTCTTTGTTGTGCTACTCTTAACAGTTGTAGAGCAAAGAAAAGCATCCAAAGAACTGAAGAAACAACTTCAAGAACTGAGCGAGTTGAACGAAGTGTGGACACAACACGAGTTACTGCAGTTGATGAAGAAAGATCAGAACGAAGCGGATCTGAAGTTGAGCAAACTTTCACCAGAGTCACCGAATTCGACTCAACAGGTAGCGTACGAAAGGTATCTGAAACGTGGCGGGACCGACAGCTATCAAGACTGGATACTAAAGAGCGACATGCACGAGTTGTTTCCGTAGCTGGCGTGAGTGAAGATATTGCTGTGAGTGACACAAGCTCTACAGTTGTAAATGAAGTGGTGAAAGTTGATACTGATTCGCGACCAGTGCAAGGAATTGAATGGTTGTGGGTGGTTTTATCGGTTGCTTTAATTGCTTCAGTAGTATTATACATAATCTATAACAGAGTGAAATAATTTGAAATGAGCAAATATCTTGAAATACCAACAATGTGGGAGGAACTGACAGCTGATCAGTTTGCCTATCTCCTTAAACTGGTACATGAAGCCAAACCGGATGAAGTTACCATCGGTGATATACTTCTTAAGTATGCCGATTATCTACTGGGTGAAAGGAAGATTGTTGCTATTGATAGACGTGCTCAGTATTATAAATTGGTGCAGGATGTTGCACAAACGCTTACATGGATATTTGCTGAAGATGAAGATGGTAATTATCTGTTGAATTTTGGCACTACTCAGAATCTGATTCCTGAAATAAATGGTTTCATCGGTCCACAATCGCATGGGAGTGATTTGGTTTTTGGTGAATATCGCACTGCCGTTGATATGATGAATAGGTTCACAAACGAGAAGAATCCTTTCCTTTTGGATGCTTTATGTGGAATATTATATAGAAAACCGATAAAGGTTTCAGAAGATTCGGGAATTGATGCAAGTATGCGAATAAAGTATAATAAGCATCATATTTCGCACTATGCAAGGGGTTTTGAGAAAGTGCCTGAACACATTAAATGGGGTGTTTATTTGTGGTTTGCTTATTTTAATAGATATCTGATAGAAGGTGGAGAATTTATAATTGAAGGTAATACCCTGGCATTTGATTCGCTGTTTGATCATAATACAAATGAAGACAATGCTGAGCAAATGAATATCGGTTTGATGAGCATTGTGTTTACGCTTGCTGATACCGGTACATTTGGAAATGCTGAACAGACAGATGACACACTGTTATTTCAGATATTAATGAAGCTTTTGAGTGATAAACAATTAGCTGATAAATTGAAAAAGAATGATAGGAATTAAGCAATTAAGAACTTTATTTCAGGAGGTTGCAGCTGAAGTGAATGCTGAGCTGGATGATAATATGGCTTCATTTAAGGTGAAGAAAATTATTGTTTCTCCTACCGAAAGTCATCTGGTGAAGAAATTGAAAGATAAGGCTGGCGTTGTACTTGCTTTTAGAATGCCCAGTGCTGATTCTGCTATTATTGATGCTGATAATTATGCTGAGCTTAACAAACTTCTATTTTATATTATTGAGAAAGTTGATCCCGGTACTCACAACGATGAGCAGGAATTAGATCATTATAATTCGTTGCAAAGGTTAACATCGGTTTTTAAATTGAAATTAATGGATAGGTTGATGGGTAATGATTTCTGCAGCACCGACAATGAGTTGGCCAAGGGCTTTCATACTGAATTTGAGTATCAGGAATTTGGAGGCTTTAACGGCCTAAGCGTGAGTTTTGATGTTAAGGACTTTTACTTGTAAGTGATATGACTGAATTGTATGTGAATAATGAGCAGGTGGTGTTGCCGGAGAATTTCTCAACAGAGATAATTGAAGGTAATCCTTTCATCAATCCAATTGGTGAAACATCGCTTGATATTACTGTTTCTCTTTTGGAGCCTCAGAATGCATATATATTTGGTTATTTGCAGCGCACGAACTCGCGCAAAGATACTACTCAGTCTTTGCCATGTAAGTTGGTGGTGAATGCTACAGAGTATCATGGGCTTTGTATTGTTCTTGAGTTTAGTGATGAAGAGGTGAGCATCCAGCTGGTGTTTAAGAATTCGATTTTCACTTATGCTATCGATGACGATTTGATGTTACGTGATTTGAATTTGGGTACGGCAGCAATCCCTTCTAATATAC
>DAIPML010000002.1:0-51147 GCA_036768735.1 Clostridiales bacterium
TGGATTTAACGATGCCAACTATTTCAGCAGGGTTTTCAGAAAATACAAAGGTAAGTCACCTTCTGCCATGAAATTTTAGTCAGCTCGTTCAGCAGAAGCTGAACATCAAGCGCTTCGGTGGGGGTCTCAGGATTTTGATGACCGAAGCAATTACAAATCTCAATTTTCACACAGCTCATAAATTTTATAAAACTGCTTGCACCGAATTGAATTTTGTATTATAATATATTTCGTTGCGATTACTTGGGTATAATTGATTACAAGTTAAGCGTAGCTTTTTAGGTTATTAGTAATGAGGGACCTCTGAGGTTTATCTTGGCGCTCATACAATTATGCCTGTCAAAACAGTGAACTCGTTCAGCTAAAGCTGAACATCGGGACTTCGGTGGGGGACTCTACCCCCACCGAAGCAAGAATAAGGAACCCCCACTTATAGAAGTGGAGGTCTTGGAATTTTGATAAAATAATGCGGACTGGTGTAATGGTAGCACGAATGACTCTGGCTCATTTTGTTAGGGTTCAAATCCTTAGTCCGCAGCCAAAACCGGCTTTTTAGCCGGTTTTTTGTTTTAATGTTTAGAGTGTTTGCATGGTTTCATGCTATAAAAAAAACCCGGTTATCCGGGTTTTTTTTATAGCAATAACAACCTTAAATTGTTTCAATCCAGTTAAATGTATCGGCAAGATTGCCATATTGAATTCCTGTCATCGTGTCGTAAAGACGTTGTGACACAGCTCCAATTTTGTTGTCATTCACAGTGATTGACCTGCCATTCCAGTTTAGTTCACCTACAGGGGAGATGACAGCTGCAGTTCCGGTACCAAAGATTTCCTTCAGTAAACCTTTTTCGTGAGCTTGATAAACCTCGTCGATTGTTATACGACGTTCGTTCATATTATAGCCCCAGGATTTTAAGAGTTCTATGGATGACTTTCTTGTAATGCCGGGAAGAATACTTCCGGTTAATTTCGGGGTTATAACTTCATCACCGATTATGAAGAACACGTTCATAGTGCCAACTTCTTCAATGTATTTCTTTTCAACACCGTCAAGCCATAGTACCTGAGTAAAGCCCTTTTTCTTCGCTTCCTCTTGCGCTTTAAGGCTTGCAGCATAATTAGCAGACGCTTTTGCTTCACCAAGACCACCCACAACAGCACGGACGTAATTAGCTTCAACATATATTTTAACCGGATTTATGCCCTCTTTATAATATGCTCCTACGGGCCCTGTAATAATAACAAAGCTGTATGTGTCTGAAGGTCGGACACCAAGGTAAGGGTCGGTTGCAAAAACAAAAGGACGAATATATAAAGATGTGTCAGGTTCTTCCGGTACCCAATCCCTGTCAATGTCAACAAGCTTTCTTATAGCTTCCACACCCAAAGCTTCATCTATTGTGGGTATGCACAACCTTTGGCAAGAGGTATTAAGTCGACGAATATTCTCGAGAGGTCTAAACAGATTGACTTTTTTATCCGTTGTTTTATATGCTTTTAGACCTTCAAAAATGCTCTGCCCGTAATGAAAAGTCATAAGCGCAGGAGATATGGGAAGATTCTGATATGGAATTATGCGAGAGTTATGCCAACCCTTATCAGGTGCATAGTCGCAAACAAACATATGATCAGAAAAAGTAGATCCAAAGACAAGATGTTCGCTCGCTGGCTTTTGTTTGGGGTTTTTTGATTTTTCAACAGAAATTGTCATTTATAATCACGCTCCTATTTAAATAATTGCACTTTGTATTGGATACCATAAAAAATAATATATGCTGCAACTTCCTGCAGGTAAACCTGAAAGAAAAAGTCGTTTCACGACTTTCTGGGAAGCAATCATAATATAGTTACAATTTATGTATTATTGGTATCACTGTTAAAAGCCGCATATTGACTTTATTACTGTGATAAATAATAATGTTTACCGGAACTCAATAGCAATCTTCAATATATGTAGGGTTCGGTTCTTATTGTGAAACAACAAAGTTACACACACAAGTTTCCAGAACCCATTAGCAATATCAGTTTGCATTAATGGTGGGGAACATTATTCTAAGTATTCTATCACAACTGCCATGAGGCTGTAAACAAAATCTTGCATAGAAATATTAAGTTTGGTATGATACCACAAGGAGGTTATTTATGGGTAAGGGTTTGCAACCTGATCTTTTTGTGAAATCGATATTTTCACTAGATATAAGCTGGCTTAAGAACAGAGGGATTAAAGGTGTTCTTCTTGATATAGATAATACACTTATAACGCATAAGCAAAAAATACCTGATGAAAAGGTTATTGAGTTAATAAAATTTTTTCAGGATAATGGTATTCAAGCAGCCATTGTTTCTAATGCAACAAAAAGACGTGTAGATGTATTTAATGAAAAACTTGGTTTATATGCCCGTTACCGTGCGTTTAAACCATCAGCCAGAGGTTTTCACAAAGCAATGTCAAAGTTGAAATTAATCCCATCAGAAACAGCTGTCATTGGGGATCAGCTTTTTACTGACATCCGGGGGGGTAATAAATTAGGTTTAACAACGATTCTTGTTGAGCCTCTTGATGAAAATGAGCCTGTTTCTGTCCGCATAAAAAGAATTTTTGAAAAATTATTTGTAAAGAAAAAACCTATATAAAAAAATACTATATAAAAAATTACTATATAAGAGAAAACCTATGAACCTATATTGATATAGATATTAGGAGTGGGGGAATGCAAAATGCCGGAGCTAAATATTGACGGTAGAACCTCTTTGTATGCGCTAGCAGGGAAGTACATAGGTTTTTCGCCGATTCCGGGTTTTTTAAATACAATTATTAGCTTTATGGGTTATAATTCAATAATGATGCCATTTGATACTAATCATTACGATGTTCACATGGTTTTGGACGCTTTGCAAATTTTAAACTGCAAAGGGATATATATAGACACGCCCCACAGGTGTGATCTGGACGGAATTTTAAGTACGCAGACTGAAGAAGCCCGCATTAGTGGTGCAGTTAACGTTGTTCGAACAGACGGAAGAGGATACTGTGGCAACAATACCGAAATAAAAGCATTTCAAAAAGCATTTCCTTTGATTTCCGGCGATGAGCTTGCCGGAAAAGAAATTTTTCTTATAGGATCTGGAGGTATAGCAAGATCAATCGCAGTTGCATGTGTATATGAATCATGCAAAAGGCTCACTATAATCAATCGTACACAGGAAAAATCAAAGCAATTGTGCGAAAGAATAAATGAACGCTTTGGAAATGTTTCAATGGCTGCTGATGTTAACGAATCTGAAACCATACATAGTTTTTATAATGCTGATATTATTATAAATGCCACATCTGTTGGTATGTTTCCGGATATAGACAAGCATTCATTACCTGAAAATTATAATTTCTTACCACATCATCTTGTATTTGATGTGATATACAGCCCTCCTCAGACGAAATTTATACAGCTTGCCGCTAATAAATGCTGCAGAGCGGTAAACGGTAAAGATATTATGTTTTACAGTTGCATAGAAGCTTTCCAATGGTGGACAAATGTCAAAATTGACGAAGAAGCTGAAAATAAACTATTTCACCTTTGGAAAGAAATGATATATAATATATGACAAGAGGTGGGGTCCATCTAAGCCTCGTTATAAAACAGAGGGAGAGGTTTAATATGATTATTAAAAACTATATGGAGGAAATTGTCTACAACAGCATTGATGAAATTTTGACAGATATCAATATGTGTAAATGTGAGAGATGCATCAGTGATATAGCCGCAAAAGCTTTAAATTATCTGCCTCCCCAGTATGTTGTAACAAAAAAGGGTGAGGTCTACTCGAAAATTAATAATCTAAAGATGCAATTTGAAGTTGATGTTATTTCAGCAATAACAAAAGCTGCAATTCTGGTGAAAAGAAATCCGCGCCATGACATGAATATTGAATAACGCTCACAATACGTTGCATACTTTAATGCATGTCATATTTTCACAATAACATTAGACTTGAAGCAGAACTGCTACATACGAGGTAAAGCACCTAAGAAACCCCAATTTATATGTTGAGGTTTATGGTGCTTTACTCTATTCGTGGTAACCCATATTATGTTCTAAGCATATACTGTCTATGTATCCGGAACATGGGGGAGATTCTTTTGCTACCTGCTGTACAAGTTGAAAACATTTCGAAAAAATACCATACAACATATGGGGAAATCGCTGCTCTTGCTGATATATCTTTTAACGTTTCCGAGGGTGAATTTGTAGGAATTGTTGGTCCAAGTGGGTGTGGCAAGTCAACCCTATTGTCAATAATAGCCGGTCTATTAAAGCCCTCAAAAGGGAAAATATCTGTTTTTGGAGAGCCTTTAGAAGGGGTTAGCCCAAGAGTTGGTTATATGCTTCAAAGAGACAGTCTGTTTGAGTGGCGTACAATTTATAAGAATGTTATTCTTGGTCTGGAAATTCAAAATCGGGTTACAGCGGATGATATCAATCATGTGGAAGCATTGCTGAAAAAATATGATTTGTATATGTTTAAAAATCATTATCCGTCACAGTTATCCGGTGGAATGCGTCAAAGAGCAGCATTAATTCGTACTTTGGCTGTGAAACCTGATATTCTGCTCTTGGATGAAGCATTTTCCGCTCTAGATTATCAAACCAGGCTTGCTGTTAATGATGATATTTATAAAATAATTAAAAGTGAAAACAAAACAGCAATAATGGTAACTCACGATATTTCAGAAGCTATAAGCATGTCAGAACGTCTATATGTATTATCAAAACGCCCCGGTAGAATTAAGCTGTGCGAGGACATTAACTTTAAAATGGATAAAAGAACACCGTTGTCATCCCGGGAAGCTCCTGAATTTCGAGGATATTTCAACAAAATATGGAGGGAGTTGGACGTACATGTCTCTTGAAAAAACATCTGCAGAACAAATGCAGTATTTAAAAAAGATAAAAAGGCGAAAATGCATAATCCTGTTATTAAGAATATTGGTGCTTGTTATATTAATCTCTGTCTGGGAGATTGCGACGCAAGCCCAATGGATGGATTCATTTATATTTAGCAGCCCTTCAAGGATTGTGGATACCTTTTTCAGACTATATAGCGATGGAAGTATTTGGACTCATGTATGGACCACTTTGTGGGAAACGGTTGTTGGGTTTTTATTGGGCACAATATTTGGGATATTAATAGCCATAATCTTATGGGTTTCTGAAACATGCTCAAAAGTATTGGAACCCTATCTTGTTGTAGGAAATGCACTGCCCAAAATTGCTCTTGGACCGGTTTTTATTGTTTGGCTGG
Organism: Clostridiales bacterium; assembly: GCA_036768735.1. GTDB lineage: Bacteria > Bacillota > Clostridia > DSM-8532 > DSM-8532 > JAAYGP01. Next base: position 5,302 of record DAIPML010000002.1, read on the forward strand.
GAGCAGGCTCAACTTCAATTATAGCAGTTGCTGTAAGTGTATCTCTTATTGTAACGGTTCTTGAGGTATATACCGGATTTAAAGAGGCTGATCCTGAAAAAATCAGATTAGTTAGAAGCTTTGGTGCTACTAAAAGGCAAGTAATGGAAAAGGTAATTCTACCATCGTCATTCCCTGTAATGATGAACGCTTTAAAGGTTAATGTTGGCCTTTCATGGGTTGGAGTTATTGTAGGTGAGTTCCTTGTTTCAAGAGCTGGCCTTGGATATCTGATTGTATACGGAGGTCAGGTGTTTCAACTTGATCTTGTTATGACCAGTGTTGTGATTCTATCAATTTTGGCAGCCCTGATGTATTTTGGAGTACAGCTTCTCGGAAAGGGTATATCTTCGAAATATTAATTTTATGAAGGAGGATTGTTTTATGAAACTGGTTCGCTTTATTTTAGTCTCTTTAATTATCATAATGCTGGTTTTACCAGGCTGCGGAACAAAAGAGTTAAAAGAAATAACATTATGTGAGGTTACCCATTCTATTTTTTATGCCCCACAGTATGCTGCAATAAGTAAAGGATTTTTTGAGGAGGAAGGATTAAAAGTTACATTAGTAAACGGTGCAGGTGCGGATAAGGTAATGACAGCAGTATTGTCCGGCCAGGCAGACATAGGCTTTTCAGGTCCGGAAGCTTGTGTTTATGTATACAATGAGGGCAAGGAGGACTTTGGTGTTGTTTTTGCTCAGCTGACAAAAAGAGATGGATCGTTTTTTGTTGCCAGAGAGCCAATGCCGGATTTCAAATGGGAAGATGTAAGAGGAAAGTACATAATAGGTGGAAGAAAGGGCGGAGTTCCGGAGATGACTCTGGAATATGTTCTAAGGCAGAATAAAGTAATTCCGGGTGTGGATGTTGAGGTTGATACATCAATACAGTTTGCACTAATGGGAGGAGCTTTTATATCAGGTCAGGGTGATTTTGTAACATTGTTTGAGCCTGTTGCGTCAAGCCTTGAAAGAGAAGGTAAGGGTTATATTGTTGCATCCATCGGTGCTGAGAGTGGTGAAATACCTTACACCGCATATTATGCGAAAAGAAGCTACATTAATAAAAATAAGGATGTAATTCAGGCTTTTACAAATGCAATTTATAAAGGTCAGCAATGGGTTGAAAACAGTAGTAATAAGGAAGTTGCTAAGGTTCTTTTAGAAGCTTTCCCCGAAACAGATTTGGAGTTGCTTGAAACAGTTGTTGCGCGTTATAAGGAGCAGGATACATGGAATAAAACCCCGGTAATGAAAGAAGAGGCACTACTTAGGTTGCAAGAGGTTATGAAAGAAGCAGGAGAATTAAAAAACATAGCACCGTTCAGTGAGTTAGTTGATAACAAGTTTGCAGAAGAAGCAATAAAGAAATAGAGAGGAATGTCTGACCTGTAACCGGCTTGCCGGTTACATCCAAAGAATGAAACACCTGAGTGCAGGTGTGCACCCACTGGAGCACACCACAAGCCTCGTGAGCCCGTGGACTTTAGCTGTTAACCCCACCTCTTCGCATATTTTCAACCATTCTGGTTGAAAAATGCTTGGTGACGTGTATCTGTTTCTCACAACAGGTGGTGAGTCAAAATATAGAAATATGGGCTTGTAATGAGAGATTTATTATGTTAAAATCAAATGACGGTTCGAAGACCGATATAAATCTTTATCACGAAGATGAAGATATTAGCTGCGAAAGCGATTAAATGCCTTTGGCAGCTTTTTTGTTATGTTTTGTATGAACAAAAAAGCGTTACTGGCAAAACAATAAGTTAGTACATTTTCGTAAAGGGGATTCGAACATGAAGAAATTGATTTCAACAAAAGAATTGGCTTTAGGCGGCTTGTTTTTGGCCTTGGGTGTTATTGTTCCTCAAGCATTTCATCTTGTAGGAATGACAGCAGGGCAAATATTCCTGCCAATGCACATACCTGTTATGTTTGCAGGTTTTTTTACAGGTCCATTAATAGGCTTGATTGCAGGAATCTTATCACCTGTATTAAGCTCATTGATTACCGGTATGCCTCCGGTTCCCGGATTGTATTTCATGATTTTTGAGCTGGGTGCATACGGTTTATCTGCAGGATTACTGTTTAGAAAATATAAAATAAATGTATATATTTCGTTAATATTAAGTATGCTGTTTGGACGCCTTGTATACGGGTTGGTTCTTCTTGTTGCAGTGCATGTTCTTGGAATAAGCGCTCTTTCAAAAATAAGCATTATAGGTGCAACTATCACAGGCGTTCCGGGTCTTGTCATACAGCTTGTCTTTATTCCTGCTGTTGTTTATCTTGTAGAAAGGAGACTGAAACTTGGAAGGGATTGAGTTGGCAAAATCAGAGCTAATACATAACAATTATACCTGCGTGGTAGTACAGGGGAAAGAAGTTATAATGACCTCATTTCATAATGGGGTCAGACCTCTAATCGAGTTTTACGATACGCAAAATGGCACGAATAGAAGTTTTCTCCCACCACCGGTACTTGCAGACAAGGTGATAGGAAGGGCAGCTGCGTTGCTTGCTGTTCTTTGTGGAATTACTTCGATATATACTCATATAATCAGTGAAGAGGCAAAAAAAGTATTGGATTTTTATAAAATACCCGTTGCATATGTAAAATTGGTACCATACATTATAAACCGCAGTGGTGATGGTCTTTGCCCCATGGAGAAATTATCCATAGGTGTTAACGAGCCAATTGAGATGTATAATAAAATTATGAAGTGGCTTGCAGAAAGAAATTGAAAGAGATCTACCATTCATGCGATAATACTACCCAAAACATTAAAAAATTCAACTTTCCCACAGTGTATATAGGTTATCCTTATTGGAGGAGCGTTTTGGTAGGCTAGGGTAAATCTTTATTAGGAGAGCATTCCGGTTGGCTAAGGTAAATTCTTCTTAAGGGAGCGTTCAAGTAGGGATGCTCCTTTGGTACGCCCCTTAGATTTGGCGTATACATCAATAGCAGGAACCGATTGAAGTGTGATATCACACCTGAAAAAATAGATATCAGCGTTACAAAACACAATAGAGAGCCGATTGTTAATCAAAAATCAAAACGACAATTCCCTGCAGTATGCCGATTAAAAAGCCTAGTACTGCTCCTAAATACTCAATATGCTTAAGCTCGTTTTTTACAACCCCTGTTACCATTGCTTCAAACGAAACTAAATCAAGAGCCTCAATTTTTTCAATAACCATCTCAGAAATTGAGAAATTTTGTGTTGCATTGGTTATAACATTTCCAATCATTTCACGGATATATCTGTCACCGTCTTTATCCATGAATGAATCAAGCTGCTTTTTAATTGTTTTATCGGTAAATCCATGCAAAATTCCAGGCAGCTTATTCTTTAAAATTTTAACTACATTTTCAACGATAGAAACTTTTAGTTTAGCTATATCTTTATCATTAATAATGCTATTTAATATCTCATCTTTTGACAAAAGCTGTTTTTCAATAACATTACCAATAGAAACTGCAAGCTCAGATTTTCTCGCAGGCAGAACACCATGTATTTTATATCCAAACGGGAATTTAATTGGCTTTAAAGGCTTGAATAATAACTTAACTGCAATTAAATTTGTAATCCACCCGATAAAGCCACCAACCAGGGATAAAACAAACAATTCCAATAACTTCATATGAGTCCTCCGAATCAAGTACAAACCAAACATCTAAAAGCACAATGGCTTTTCAATTTAATAGTATAACACAGAGAGTATAGCACAATAAGATTAAAACACCATTAAAATTGTTACTGTTGTTTTGCAGGCTGTTATCATTGACATAATGCGTCATATGAATCTATAATTGAAGCAATACTAAGAGATAAATGAATTTTTTGCCACACTATTGGGGGTGCTGGATTGGTCTTCTCAAGTCTAATATTTTTATATCTCTTTTTTCCTTTAAGCTTATTGTTCTATTTTCTGTCAAAAAATCTTACATACCGGAATATAGTATTGATTGTTTTTTCTTTGGCTTTTTACGCTTGGGGAGAGCCGGTCTGGATTATCTTGCTTATCTTAAGTGCCAGCATAGATTTTTTTCACAGCCTGCTTATTAAAAAGTATCGCAGTACGTGGGTTCCGAAAGCAGCATTGATTTCATCCATTATTCTAAACCTTTCACTACTTGTTTTTTTCAAATATTCAGCTTTTCTTGTTCAGAACATAAATCTGATTTTCGGAATAAATATCCCATTCAGCGAGTTCAGCCTGCCTATCGGAATATCATTTTACACTTTTCAAACCATGTCTTATACCATTGATGTCTACCGTGGCGACACAAAAGCACAGCAATCTTATTTCAAATTCCTGTTGTATGTTTCACTCTTTCATCAGTTGGTGGCAGGACCTATTGTACGCTACAGTGATATAGCTAATGAAATTGAGTGTCGTAGTATAAATATTTCTGAAGTTTACAGCGGAATTAACCGTTTTGTCATTGGGCTGGGTAAAAAGGTGCTTATAGCCAATACCGCAGGAGAACTGGCCGAACCTTTATTGAATGGGAACCTTCAGCATCTTACAACCACCGGAGCGTGGCTCGGGATCCTCACTTTTACAATACAAATATATTTTGATTTTTCTGGGTACTCCGATATGGCTATTGGAATGGGGAAAATGGTAGGATTCCATTACAAAGAGAATTTCAACTACCCATATATGGCATCATCGGTAACAGATTTCTGGAGGAGATGGCATATCTCTCTTGGCAGCTTCTTCCGAGACTATTTATACATTCCTTTAGGTGGAAATAGGAGCCATTATATAAGAAACATTATAGTTGTTTGGTTTTTAACCGGGCTTTGGCATGGTGCAAGCTGGAATTTTGTTGTATGGGGCTTGTTTTACGGGTTTTTTATTATATTAGAGAAAAAGTTTCTCTTGGAGTTTTTTAAAAAGCTGCCTGCATTCGTTTCGCACATTTATCTTCTGTTTCTTGTTGTCATAGGGTGGGTTTTCTTTCAATTCACTAACCTTGAAACCGGATTCAATTACTTAGGGATAATGTTCGGAATTGGAGGAAACGGCTTTTTTAGTGTAGAAGACGGTATTTTAATGTCGGGAAATTTGTTGTTTCTAATTATCGCTGCTGTAGGCTGTACACCTATGATATCCAATCTAAGGATGAGGCTTATGGAGCGTATTAAAGAATGGAAATACAGTGACTGGGTACCTGCTTTATGGCATCCAGCTATAAATATTTTATTACTGATTTTATGCACTGCATTTTTAATAGGAAAATCCTATAACCCGTTTTTATACTTCAGGTTTTAGCGGAGGGTTTACATGAATAAGAAGTGTTTAAATATTATTTGTTTTTTTGCATGTGTGTTCAGTATCGGGATATTGAATTTATTTACAGAAAACAGAAATATTTCAGACTATGAAAATCGTACACTGGAGCAGTTTCCAGAATTCACTTCTCAAGGTCTTTTTTCGGGTGATTATTCTTCTGGTATTGAGATGTGGTTTGCTGACCAGTTTCTCTTAAGGGATACATTTGTTCAAATCAGCAGTACGATGAAGGAATATAAGGGGCTGCCCGGAAACAGCGGGGCTCAGATTATTTTCCAGGATGGCTTTAATGCGTTTGAACAGCAGGTAGCTGTTGTGTTCGATGAAGCACAAGTACCGTATGAATTATCGACTCAGAACTCCACGCAGATTCCATCCGCCGAAAGCCAAACTATCGTGCCCACGAATGTACCAATAACGCAAGACTCAACTCAGACGGGAGTAAATTTGGGTGTGCAAAAGGATACTCTCCCTTTATCTGAAAGAGTGAAGACTGAAGATATGCAAAATGACAGTTTGTTAAATGAAAGCTTGACAAATGGAAGCTTGGCAAATGAGAGTTCGCCAAATAGAAGTTTGGAAAATGAAGGTTTATTAAATGAAGGCTTATCAGAACGTTCACCAAATGAAGGTTTGTTAAATGATGGCTTACTAAAAAGTTCGTCAAATGAAAGTTTGTTAAATGATAGTTCGTCAAATGAAGGTTTGTCAGAAATCTCACAAATTGAAGGTTTACTAAACAATAATATAACAAATGAGAGTTTACCGGCTTTAAAACCAACACCGTCTGAAGCTGCATCAACAACGGAGAAAGCGCCGGAAAGAGATGACAACGGAAGAACCATCGGTAAAATCCTGATTTACAAAAATAGTGCTATGGCTTTATTCCCGTTTTATGCCGGCCCCACAGCACATTATGCAAATACTTTGAATGACTTCAAAGAAAAGGCGGGAGTAGAGATTCAAACTTACTCATTGCTAGCACCGACCAATACCGAGTTTATTGATAACTCAAAATATAAGAGTCTGTCCGATTCTCAAAAAGAAGCTATTGCATATGTGAACGCAAGACTTAAGGGTATCATTCCTGTAGACGCATATACCTCAATTAGTGAACACAAGGATGAATACATTTATTTCAGAACAGATCATCATTGGACTGCGTTAGGAGCCTATTATGCCTATACCGGCTTTGCTGAGGCAGCTGGCTTCGAAGCTGTGCCCTTGGATACCTTTGAAACCGAGAACATTGAAAACTACTTAGGTTCGATGTATGATATGACATCCAGCTCTACACTTAGGAAACACCCGGATATTATAACCGTATACAAGCCAAATGTGAAAAACGAATATAACGTTTACTACGAAAGCCCAATAAAAATGAAAGTTATTGATATGTCACATGCGGATAAGAAAATTAAATACAGGGTATTCATCAGTGGCGACAGACCTTTAGGCATTATTAAAACTGAAGTGAAAAACGGGAAAAAGCTCTTAGTTATCAAGGATTCATACGGCAATGCTATGGTACCATTCCTCCTTCCACATTATCAGGAAATATTCGTTATTGACCCTCGACAATATAATAAAAATGTGTTTACGCTAATAAAAGAAAACGGTATTCAAGAGGTGCTTTTCCTAAATTATGTTTCCATACTTTCTGAATACGGTTTTTCCGATTTGATTGTTAAGATGATGGAAGCCGATAATTAAGAATTCTATCAACAAAACCTCACATTGATCATCATTCATCTTTATTTTTAACATCTTTTATGATAAGCTTTTTCCAGTAAGAAGCTTATTAAAATAACCAATAAAAACAGTAACATTGGAACAATTGGAATCATCATAATGTTTGAACATCGTAAATACTTGAACATGGAAACATCATAATATTTGGACATCAGAAACATCGTAACATCGGAATATCAAAACGGCCCAAAATAGGAAATTTATATTTTTAAAATCCAAAACTAAATGCGGAGGTGCTTATGCAAATGAGCAGGTTGTTAAATTTAACTGGTCTGTCAGAAGAACAGTTACAAGCCGTTAACGAAATATCAGATATTTTGGGAATATCAATTTCAAATGACAGTATACCGATAAAATGCTGCAAAAAGGATCGTCTTGAATATGGTTTTGACGGTCAAAACGGTCATATCTTTTATGTCTCTGATCACCAATTTACAAGAGGTCTTGTATACAAACTCTCGCTCATTTGGGAAGAATTCTGCATTGGAGTGCTTTTTCAGAAGTCCATGATTGCAATGATATATTACTTGCCGATAGTGAAAAGACCTATGAGTTGATTGATTCAATGTTTAGCACTATGTCAAAAAACCTTACCAGAGAAAGTCGCTTTGTGACTTTCTGGGAGATAACCTTATTATTAATTCAACATTAATGCGGGTTTTTTAACCATTGACAGAAAAGATATAATAGAAGTATAGAGAAAACGGGCAAGCTAATCGGTTTTAAAATAAAAGGAAGTGTCTATGTTATATTACAAGTTTTCAGATTATTTAGCTAAAGCATATGGAGAAAAAGTTTACAAAATTCCTGTTAATCTTCCGGTTTCTTGTCCAAACAGAGATGGGCGTATCAGCTGTGACGGCTGTGTTTTCTGCGGAGAGGAAGGCACAGGTTTTGAGAATTTATCTGCCACTTTGTCTGTAAAGGAGCAGCTTAATAAAAATATCGACTTTATATCCGAAAAATATCATGCTAAAAAGTTTATAGCGTATTTTCAGAACTACTCAAACACATACTTACCCGTTGAAGAGTTTAAACGGTACCTTCACGAGGCATTAATTGATGACATTGTAGCATTGTATATTTCTACAAGACCGGATTGTCTTAATGACAAGTATTTTGAAGCAATGAATGAAGTAAGGGAAAAGGCAAATGTGGACATTGTTGTGGAGCTTGGCCTTCAAACAGTAAATTATCACACTCTGAAAGAGTTAAACCGAGGGCATGGTCTTGCAGAGTTCATTGATAGTGTTATAAGAGCAAAGAAATACGGAATACAAACATGTGCTCATATGATTACTGATCTTCCTATGGATAACATCGAAGATGTTATAGAGGGTGCTAGAATACTGTCGGCTATCGGTGTAGAACAAGTAAAATGTCATTCCCTGTATATCCTAAAGGAAACAAAAATGGGGGAATGGTATAGCCGTGGGCTTATTCAACCTCACACCATGGGCAGTTTTATTGAGAGAACGATTGCTTTTTTAGAATATCTATCACCGGAGATTGTAATTCAAAGGTTAATAGGAAGAGCTCCGGAGGAAAGATGTCTCTTTTGCAGCTGGGAAACAAGCTGGTGGAAGGTGGTTGAATTATTGGAGAATCAGATGAGAGCAAACGGTAGTTATCAAGGCAGAAAATTTCATTATCTTAATGGTTCTGTCTGTAGTATGTAACCGGTTTAAAAACAACGGAAAAAATTGCTTATAACCATTTTTTGCGAAGCAAAATGATGTACTTTAAATTATATGCTTGCGTATCAAGCTATAATTTAAACACACTGTTTCAAAGAGGTTGGGGTCATCTGAGCCTCAATTACAATACAACTTATGTCAGATGGGAGACTTTGCTATATGGAAAATATAATAAGTGTTATAGGTGCTGGGCTTGCGGGGTGTGAAGCAGCGTGGCAGATTGCAAAACATGGTGGTAAAGTCAGGCTGTATGAAATGAAACCAAACAAAAAAACTCCGGCTCATCATCTTGACAGCTTTGCAGAACTTGTTTGCTCTAACTCCTTGCGCTCCAACCAAATAGAAAATGCAGTGGGACTTTTGAAAGAGGAATTAAGGCGCATGGGCTCCTTGATTATGCAATGTGCAGATGAAAATGCTGTTCCTGCCGGTGGTGCTCTTGCTGTGGATAGGGAAGAGTTTTCAAAATGTGTTACCGATAAAATAAAAGAAAATAAAAACATTGAAGTGATTTATGAAGAGGTTATGCAAATTGATGAAAGCGAAATGACGATTATTGCAACCGGTCCTTTAACTTCAGACCCTTTGGCACAAAGGATTGCAGAAATAACCGGGATTGAATCATTATCTTTCTTTGATGCTGCATCTCCGATTGTAGTCACAGAGACCATTGATTTCATCAAAGTTTTTTCTGCTTCTCGTTATAATAAAGGTACAGGTGATTACTTGAATTGCCCCATGAACAAAGAGGAGTACCTTACGTTTTACAATGAGCTTATTAATGCCGAGGTTGCCGAGGTAAAAGACTTTGAAAAGAACATGGTTTTTGAAGGGTGCATGCCTGTTGAGGTAATGGCAGGAAAAGGTATAGATACATTGCGCTTTGGGCCACTAAAGCCGGTAGGGCTAATTAATCATGTCACAGGAACAGAACCCTACGCCGTTGTGCAATTGAGGAAAGATAATAAAGCCGGAACATTATATAATCTGGTGGGCTTTCAGACTCATTTGAAATGGGGAGAACAGAAAAGAGTGTTTTCACTTATTCCAGGTCTGGAAAAAGCTGAATTCATTCGCTATGGTGTTATGCATAGAAACACATTCATAAATTCACCAAAGCTTATTTCGCCAACTTATCGTTTTAAAGAAGTAAAAAACTTATATTTTGCAGGACAGATAACAGGAGTGGAGGGGTATGTGGAATCAACAGCCTCAGGTCTTGTTGCCGGGTTAAATGCAATACGGGAGCTAAAAGGTCTGGGTGAATTGGTTTTTCCAAGCTCTACAGCCATAGGAGCATTGGCTCATTATGTTTCTTCATATTCAGGAGGAGCGTTTCAACCCATGAATATTAATTTCGGTATTATTGATGGGCTGTCTCAGGAGTCAAACGACATGTCAAGCAATGTAAATAAAAAGTTTTTTAAAAAGGATAAACACTTAAAAAACAGGATGATTGCAGAAAGATCTCTGAATATTATTGATTCTTTGAAAGACAAATAAAGTTTTGTAACGTATTATTATTAAGTGATTTCACTGCAAACAAAGTAAAAAGCCTGAAGAACATAATAATTTATTGGGAGGTTTATATGAAAAAATTTTCAAAATCTATATTACTTTTGCTTTTATTGATAATTACCGGGATATGGCTTGGAACAGGTTTTTACACTCTAAAATCTGACGGTGGTGAACAGGCAGCCATAACACGGTTTGGAAAGTTAATAAGAGTTGAAATGGAAGCAGGTCTAAAATGGCATTGGCCGGCACCTATTGAAAAAGCTGAAATAATAAAAAGCGATTCACTTCGCAGTATGACTTTTGGCTACTCAACCGTTCAAGCAGGAGATGTAGGCAAACAAGCACAATTTAGAGCGGATCCATATGAAGCGCTAATGATAACCGGAGACGAAAACCTTGTTAATACCGAAACAGTTGTTCAATACCGGATTACAAACATAAAAGACTATCTCTTTAAAGTAAACAATCCTGAGGCATCGCTGCGTATGGCTGCTGAAGCCTCTATCCGAAGGGCTGTGGCCAGTTACACTATGGATGATGTATTAACATACCAAAAAGAACTGATACAGACGGAGATTAAACAGGAACTACAGGATGTATGTAATTTCTATGGGTTGGGAATCCATATAAGCGAAGTTTCTCTTCAGGCAGTATATGCTCCGGCTGAGGTTGAAGAGGCTTTCAATGATGTTTTAAAAGCACGGGAAGACAAAAACCGTTATGTAAATGAAGCCAACAAATCAAGGAACGAAATTGTACCACAAGCAGAGGGTAACGCCGCGGAAATGCTGAATGAGGCAAACGCTTATAAAGAAAAACGGATTGCCGAAGCCAGGGGTGATGTTGAAAACTTCAGTCAGGTTCTAAATAATTATGAGCTTGGCAAGGAGGTTACACGCACAAGAATGTATCTTGAAACCATGAGGGAAGTATTGCCGAGTGCAAAAATTTATATAATGGACAGCAGCGACAATATTCTAAAATTCCTGCCTATGGACAGTTTACAAGCGGACAGTAAATAATTTGGATTTAACAAACGCCTTAGAACCCCTGCCTCTGTGCGTACTTTAAGTCTTTTGGGATTAAAATCTTTTGCCAGGGGCAAACCAAATTTTGCTTCAGCCGGGGTTCGTTTAGAATAAGGAGCATCTTTATGTGTCCATGAGGGGCTTTCTTTGAAAAAGAATGAGTGAGAAAATGAAGTATTTGAAAGTACAATAAGTATCTGAAAATATATTGAGGGGGAATTTATCATGGATCAAAACAATCCATTTGACACCAACAACAAAAAAGTTGTAGATCTTGACAAGTTAAAAATGAAATCTTACTTAAAATATATAGTAATAATATTCGGAGTTTTTATTGCGTTTCTGATATTATTTAACACTTTTACCTTTACAGTGGATGAAAGGGAACAGGTGGTTATAACGCAATTTGACAAAATCATACGTGTTATTGTAGATGATAAATCAGATCCATCTATTGAGATGATTGTGAATAATGATAATTTTAAAAATATAAAAATCGAAGAGGGGAAAGGGCTGTTTTTCAAATTACCTTTCCTGCATAAAATTATACCCTTTTCAAATCAACTACTTACATATGATGCACCAGCAGATGAGGTTCTGACTTTAGATAAGAAATCCATCGTACTGGATTCTTATGCTCAATGGAGGATCAATAATCCAGTTTTATTTATGCAAGCTATGGGAGACACTTCATATGCTAATCAAAGGATCGACGAATATATTGATTCAAAAATACGTGAGGAAATTGGTAGAATTGATGCACATATACTCGTTACCGACAAAAACTATATGACGGAAATGCTTGTTAGGGTTAAGGATTATATAAATAGTCAACTAATAACTACAGGTGTTGTTGTAGGTGATATACGCATAAAAAGGACGGAATACCCTGAGGCTACATACCAGAATATTTTTGAGCAAATGAGATCCGAACGCCAAGCTGTTGCTACAGAATACCGCTCGGAAGGTTTGAAAGAGGCTCAGAGCATACGTTCTTCTGCTGAAAGAGAAGCCACAATTATTGAGGCTCAGGCATACGAGCAGGCTCAAAAGCTTCGCGGTGAAGGTGATGCTGAGGCTTTGAAAATTTACGCAGAGGCATATAACAAAGATCCTGAGTTTTATGCTTTTTGGCAGACACTGCAGACATATAAGGATGTTATAGACAAGGATACAACCATAATTATCAGCCCGGATTCTGATTTTGCTAAGTATATTTATGGAAAGGACTAAGAATTGAGAAGTATCCTTCTAAGCAAGAAAAGGGAATGTACCCTTGAAATCCTTTGTTGTGGATGGTTTCTGCAGATATACTATACTGCGAGCAAAGGGATATCTCTCTTTAATTGCTTTGGAAAGTATATTTCACTATACATTAGGGTGAACACATTTCATGCATAAAACGCCAATGTAAGGCTTTCACCATGGATGCAATATATTTTAGTGCGAGTAGTGTTTTGAGGTGCTGGTACCGACATGCTGAGGTGTGGTATCGCCTCGCCGTCGGTACCAGCTATGCAGACAAGCGCCCAATACAGGTGCGTACCTAAGGAGCGTACCAACCGGAACGCTCCCCCAAGAAGGATAACCCTAATCACTGGAACGCACCCCCAAGAAGGGTAGCCCTAAAGTACTGTGGGAAAGTTGGGTTAATCAATTTTATTAACAAACAGTTTTACAGCAGGGTGTATACACTTAACATGTATTGGAAGCAGGGTGCCCGATTCGCCATCTACACATATTTGAACCTGTTTTTCGGATTGAATTCTGCACTCTTTAGCGCGGATATGGATCATTCGACTGTCGCTGGACAATTCTTTTGACATTATTTTAATGAGTAGATTCAAAAGCTCTTTTGGCTTTGAATTTTTAAAAAGCAGGATATCAATGAGCCCATCTTCGATGTCGGCTTCCTTGAAAAAATCAGAGAAACCGGCAACGTTTCTTCCGTTAATAACAAGAAACAGAATAACATCTTCATTAATGCGACAGTTTTCTGTTTCAACAGACAGGTTAAAAGTTTCAACCTTGGGCAAGGCATCGAAGGCTTTAAGATAATAGGCAACAATACCGATGCTTTTTTTTAACTCGTTTCCCGTATGTATGGAGACATTGGAAAACAAACCTCCGCAGAGATTGCCCAGAAAGTAATGATGATCATTTATTAAACCTGCATCAATTTCTTTTATTTTGCCTGACATAATTACATTTATCCAGTCGTCTATGTTGTTTGTCATTCCGATGCTGCGGGCAAAATCATTGCAGGTACCACCGGGGAAAATACCTATTGGAATTGTTATACCGTTTTTAATATAGAAATTAACCATGTAATTCACGCTACCGTCACCACCTGAAACAATAGAAAAGGAATAAGAATCTGAATGGAAAATTTCCTTAAGCGACGATGTACAATCATCATTTTGAAATAATCTGAAAGGAACAAGTAAAACTCCGGCCTCTTGAAATTTCTCAAACAAATAATCGAGGTTGTTTTTTATGCTGTGGTCCCCAGATTTAGGATTATAAATAAAAAGCCCTTTTTGCATTAGTATCTCCTAAAAAATAATTTGTTTATTTTAAAGAGGTAACAAGATAGCCCCGCCCAAACTCTTTGCATACTTTCGACAATTAGGGTTGAAAAACGTCTGGCGGTGGTACCGTTTACCAAAATCAGACGGCGAGCTTATCTATAACCTAGATGTATAGTCGAGCAGACCGGTACATGGGCGACTAGCTTCGACATAACAGTGCTTCACAATTGTAAAAAAAAACTTGCTCGGTTAAAAGGGTATGTAAATATGTTGCCCAACAAACTCTATATAATAATAGATTATAAAAAAAAATAGTGGTAAAATAAAAGTCGAAGTACGTTGAATTAGGAATTTAAAAATATAGATATAAATTGATACATGTTCCATTATCTAAAATATGAAACACAGGATGGTTTTTTCAGATGGATAAGAAAAATCGGTTTTTGAGTGGCGTTTACCATGATATATATGAAAAAAAGGATCAATTTCCTGATAAAAAAGGGCAATCTCCTGAAAAAGACGGACAATCACATTTAAAACATCCAAATCAGGAGAACTCCCTTGAAAATGAACTGAATTCACTCATGGATGATTTCTATAAAAAGCAGGGGCTTGTGATGTCGGAAGAATTAAATACACCGCCATTTAAAGCTGAAGAAATCCGTGGTGAAATTGAAAAACTCATAGGGTTATCAAATATAAAAGAAGATATTGAAGCTTTAATGGATTTTGTCAAAATACAAAAGCTTCGGCAGGAGCATGGGCTTAGCGAGAGCAATCTATCATTGCATACTGCATTTATCGGAAATCCCGGTACAGGCAAGACTACAGTTGCAAGGTTAATGGGTGAATATTTTAAATCTCTTGGTATTTTAAAAAAAGGGCATCTTGTTGAAGTAACCCGCTCCGACTTGGTCGCCCAATATGTAGGCGGTACTGCAGTAAAAACAAATAAAGTAATTGATAAAGCCATCGATGGCATACTTTTTATAGATGAAGCCTATGCTCTTTCCGAAGGCGGTGAAAACGATTTTGGTAAAGAGGTAATAAATATTCTTGTAGATCGCATGGAAAAAGACAGGAACAGGCTTGCTGTTTTTCTTGCCGGATATGAAGAAAACATGAAAACATTTCTAAATTCCAACCCGGGCTTGGGTTCAAGAGTAAGCAGAAAGTTTTATTTCAATGATTATACGGGCTTTGAGCTTATGCAAATTTTTAAGCTTCAAATGGATAAGAGCCAGTATATTATGAATGAAGAATGCCTTGCTAAAATGGAGCAGTACTTCACATACTTATATGACATACGTGATCATCACTTTGGTAACGGACGTGTTGTGCGTAATACCCTTGAAATGTTAATCAAATATCAGTCCGACAGGCTTGCTGAGGAAGAAAATGTAACTGTTGAGATGCTTAAAGAGATAACACTCGAAGACATTGAGAGAGCGGTTCCGATAAACAACATAATCGTAACAGATGATAAGCTTGGAAATGTTATGGACGAACTGAACCGGTATGTTGGGCTTAAAAATATTAAAGAGCATATATCAAGCCTTGTTAATATGATAAAGACAAATCAGAAGAGGGAAGAGATGGGGCTTCCTGTTAAACAGCTCTCATACCATGCAATTTTTTGCGGCTCACCCGGTACTGGTAAAACCACTATTGCCAGGATTTTAGGGAAAATTTATCAAACCCTTGGTATATTAAAAAAAGGCCATGTGGTTGAAGTTGATAGAAGCGGTCTTGTTGCGGGCTATGTTGGACAGACCGAGGAAAAAACCAGCAAGGTTATAGATAGGGCAATGGACGGGATTTTATTTATTGACGAGGCTTATGCTCTTACAGGAGGGAGCAATGATTTTGGTAGGAATGCAATAGATACAATACTTAAAAGGATGGATGATAACAGAGACCGATTGATTGTAATTGCAGCCGGGTATACAAATAAAATGAAAACATTCATAAATTCAAACCCAGGGCTTAAAGATCGTTTTAACTGGACCTTTGAATTTCATGATTATACCGAAACCGAGCTCTATGATATATTTTTAACTTTTTCACAAAAGCAGCAATATGTATTAAGCGAGGATGCACAAAAAATGCTTAAAGAGCACTTCAAATCCATATATAAGCTAAGAAATGAGCAATTCGGTAATGGACGATATGTTAGAAACCTCTTTGAAAAGATTGTCATGGAGCAGTCAAATAGAATTGGCTCGAATATCGAAACCATAGAAAAAGAGGATTTGTCTTTAATCACCGAAGGAGATGTAAGTCGAGCGTTTCTGTTGCTATAGGTAAAGCCATATTTACAATGAGATTAGAGGATACTAAAATATAACGAGGTTCGGAAGTCCATTTAATTGCAAATCTTAGCTTTCTTTTTTCAACTTAATTTATCTGCTCTGATTTGACCATAACAGATACAGCAACAAGAACTGGTATATTATTGTCAGATTTCTTCAGCCACAGGATTTCGACAATTTATTATTCTTTTTTCTTTTTATCCTTGTATACAAAAAACATTTATATTATAATTGTATTGGTTTAGAAAGCTTGCAAATAGCTTATTATAAGGTTTTAATACTAGGTCATAATTACGTTTGATGTTATCAATAATGACTATACAAAAACGATCGAAAAGCAGTATCGTTAAAAGTATTATAGAACAAGAAAGAAAGGTGCACTAAAATGAGTAAATTTCTGGACCGGATATGTGAGCGTGCAAAAGCCGACAAAAAAACTATTGTTTTGCCGGAAAGCACAGATATCCGCACTATTACTGCCGCAGCTGCAGTTTTGGAAAGAGGTATTTCCAACGTTATTTTGATAGGGGATAAGGATCAGATAAAAGCGCTTGCGGGAAATCTTGATTTATCAAAGGCTGTTATTGTTAATCCTGATACCGATGACAGATTTGACGATTATGCCAATACCTTTTACGAGATGAGAAAGCATAAAGGAATGACTCCTGAAAAAGCAAGGGAAACAATGAAAAACCCGCTATACTGGGGTGTTATGATGGTAAAGAAGGGTGAAGCAGATGGAATGGTTGCCGGAGCAGTTAATTCAACTGCCAATACTTTAAGACCTTCCTTACAGATCCTGAAAACCGCTCCCGGCACAAAGCTTGTGTCTGCTTTCTTTATAATGGCAGTTCCGGATTGTGAATATGGTGAAAAAGGTGTGTTCCTGTACGCCGACAGCGGTCTGGTTGAAAACCCTAATGCTGATGAATTATCAGAAATCGCTATTTCATCCGCAAAATCATTCAAAAAGCTTGTTGAAGCGAAGCCAAAGGTTGCCATGCTGTCATATTCCAGCTATGGGAGCGCAAAAAGTGAATTAACAGAGAAGGTTATAGAAGCTACAAAGCTTGCTAAAGAAAAGGCACCCGATTTATTACTTGATGGGGAACTGCAGGCAGATGCTGCAATTGTACCGTCTGTTTCAAAATCAAAAGCACCTGGAAGTCCTATTGAGGGAAATGCAAACACACTTGTATTTCCGGATCTTAACTGTGGAAACATCGCATATAAGCTTACACAACGCCTTGCTAAGGCTGAAGCTTACGGACCAATCACACAGGGGATAGCAAAGCCGGTAAATGACTTATCACGTGGCTGTATAGCCGAGGATATTGTTGGGGTTATTGCCATTACTTGCGTTCAGGCTCAAGACGATATTAATTAACATATAATTGGGGGATTAAGACACATGAAAATACTCGTAATAAATACAGGAAGCTCTTCATTAAAATATCAATTAATTGACACTGAAAATGTAATTGTTCTTGCTAAAGGACTTTGCGAAAGAATTGGGCTTGGAGATTCGATTATTAAGCAGTCTGATTATTTAGGCAAGTCATTCAAAAAAGAGATTGAGCTTAATAATCATAATGACGCAATAAAAGAAGTTATCAACGCTTTAACATGCAAGGAATATGGTGTAATTTCAAGTATGGACGAAATTTCGTCCGTTGGTCACCGAGTTGTTCATGGTGGAGAGAAATTTTATAAATCAGTCGTTATTGATGATGAAGTTCTTGAAGCAATAGAGGAATGTATTATTATGGCTCCGCTTCATAACGGACCTAACATGATTGGTATTAAAGCCTGTAAAGCAATACTGCCAAATGTTCCGATGGTTGCAGTTTTTGATACCGCTTTTCATCAGTCAATGCCAAAAGAAGCCTTTATTTTTGCTTTACCGTACAGCTTTTATGAGGATAACGGGATTCGTAGATATGGCTTCCACGGTACTTCCCATAAGTATGTTTCGGAAAGAGCAGCAGCTTTGCTGGACAAACCATATGAATCACTAAAAATTGTTACCTGTCACTTGGGTAATGGTTCGAGTATATGCGCTGTAAAAAACGGTAAATCTATTGATACGAGCATGGGATATACGCCATTGGATGGTCTCCCAATGGGCACAAGATGTGGTTCAATTGATCCTGCTATTGTTACAGGCTTAATTGAACACGAAAATTATGATGCGGCAATGCTTAATGATCTATTAAATAAAAAATCCGGTGTTTTGGGCATATCCGGCGTCAGCAGTGATTTTAGAGATCTGGAGGATGCAGCTGAAAAAGGTAACGAACGTGCCAAGCTTGCTCTTGATGTTTTCGTTTACAGTGTTAAAAAGTATATAGGTGCTTATGCTGCTGCAATGGGTGGAATTGATGCACTGGTATTCACTGCTGGTATCGGAGAAAACAATGGCACTCTAAGAAAGCAAGCGGTATCAGGGTTAGAATTCTTAGGCATCGGTATAGATGATGAGAAAAACAATCAAAGAGGAAAAGAATTGGATATTAGTACAGCGGATGCAAAAGTAAGAACACTTGTTATTCCAACAAATGAAGAGCTTGCTATTGCTAGGGAAACTGTTAGGCTTATTGGAAAAAAATAAAGAAATTCTTCATTGACAAGATATAAAACCACATGATACATTTTAGGGTGAAGTTAATGAATAATTATACTTCACCTTATTTAATGCTCAAAATAACAGAATTGCTGTGCAATTTCAACACACCCCGGTTGCATGGGCGAGCAGCAAACAAAGTTTGCGACCAGCCCCGGTTGCATGGGCGAGCAGCAAACGAAGTTTGCGACCAGCCATTTCAACGGGGCGGGGGAAAGATACGCGAAGAGGTGTGGAATATGACATATTTTGGGCCAGTAAAGTGAAATCACATATTGAACAAGAAACTGAACATAAACATATATATATAAGTGAACTGATGCTCGATCCAATTCACGTATATATAGCGGATTTTCGGAGGGAAGTAAATGAAGGTTTGTAAATTTGGAGGTACATCATTAGCTTCGGCAGATCAGATTAAAAAGGTTTGCGACATAGTTACATCTGATCCTGAACGGAGATTAGTGGTTGTTTCAGCACCGGGGAAAGAATTTGATGACGATATTAAAGTAACCGACCTTTTGATAAATTTGGCGGAAGCCTATTTAAAAACTCAAAATTGTGATAAAGAGCTTAATCAGGTCGTTTCGAGATATCAAAGAATCGCTGAAGGGCTTAATTTAGGTGATGGAATTGTCAAAGATATTGAAAACAATTTAAAGACAAGAATTTCACTGGGTTATGACCATAAAGAAAAATTTATCGACAGAATGAAAGCTGCTGGTGAGGATAATAGTGCGCGCCTGGTAGCAAAGTATTTAAGGAGTCTGGGTTACAATGCAAAATATATTAATCCTAAGGATGCCGGACTATATTTAAGTGATGAATATGGTAATGCTCGTATATTGCCTCAATCCTTTAAAAATCTTTCAAAACTCAGAGATATGGATGGAATATTAATTTTCCCTGGGTTTTTTGGTTATTCATTGTCAGGCGAAGTAGTAACATTCTCAAGAGGTGGCTCTGATATTACCGGTTCCATACTTGCAGCTGCGATTGAGGCTGATATTTACGAAAACTTTACCGACGTCAACTCTGTTTATGCTGCAAATCCGAAATTAATAAAAAATCCCAAGGCTATTTCGGTTTTAACATACCGTGAAATGAGAGAGCTTGCGTATGCGGGTTTTTCTGTGCTTCATGAAGAAACCCTTGCTCCGGTTTTCAGAAAAGGGATACCTGTAAACATCAGAAATACCAACAATCCTGAATCCAAAGGAACAATAATAGCCACAACGAGAAAAATTACCAATGGTCCAGTATCAGGCATCGCCGGTACAGGTGGCTTTTTAACAATTAATATTCATAAATATTTGATGAACAGAGAAATTGGTTTTGTTAGAAAGGTTCTTTCAATACTTGAAGAAGAATCTGTTTCGTTTGAGCATGTTCCTTCCGGTATTGATGATATCTCTATTATTCTGCGCAAAAAGCATATTGATGATGACAAGGTTTCCCGTATAATGGAACGTATTGCACATAACCTGGTTGTTGACAGTATTACAATTGGCTATGACCTTGCCCTTGTTATGGTTGTAGGTGAAGGCATGATGAACAGCATTGGAGTTGCAGGCAGAGCAACCACAGCTCTCGCAAAGGGTGGAGTAAATATAAGAATGATTAATCAGGGCTCGTCTGAAGTGAGTATAATGTTCGGAATTGATGAAAAGGATCTGGATGCTGCAATAATTGCATTATATGATGAGTTTTTTGACGAAAACAATGAATGACGCAACTTTCCCGTCACGGCTTGCGAGTGATATTTTTTGAGCACTGATAACGACATTCAGAGGTGTGATATCACGCCGTCAGTAGCTAAAATCAAGATGAACCTTTTGCCCGTAAAATGTTGAAATTGTGCTGCCAATACTTCCATTGTTGTAAACTCATAAAATGCGAGGTGAAATGTATGCAAAAAAATCAGCCGGCAATTGATAACTTCTGTACCACACTCCCTGCTTACATTACTGAATTGCTTCAAAACGATGTAGACAGGAAAAAAAGCACTCTTTCAGATGTGCTTCAAAATACCTTAGAAACGCATTACGGTTTAGGTGGCTGGAAAGAGAAGCTGATTCAGGACATCCAATATAGTACAAATAGAGAAATGACACCCTATGGTAAAGATAAGTGGAATGAAGAGATTTCAGAGGATGGAAAAACTATAAAAACTTGCTTTTTAGTAGATCTTCCATTTAAATCAGACATTATTCTTGAGATCGACAGAGCTAGGTATAGCTTGCAGTTTATTGCTTATACTGCTTCAAAAAATTATAGAAAGCAATTTAGAGGTTTTTATTCTCATTCAAGAGACGGGCTGCTTAATAGAGATATGCAAATAAATGAGTTTGCACGTTTCGCAACAATTGGTTATAAGCGAAATTTCACAGCTTTAATAATACAGGATATACTTGCGGGTTCTTTCTTTGCGGAAGATCTTATAAATGATTGTATGTTTTTAATGAATATTATTAAAATGTATAAGTGGGGGTAATGTACTGTTCAGAATATCTATCATAGTAGCAGATGGTTATGAAGTTTAAAGCTCTTGCAGGTTTTACAGTATACTTTGAACGGTACTGTTCAAACCTTCTATAATTCCTCGTTACTTAAAAGGTATTAACTTTCCGGGTAGTTTATTCTGGTTCACTCCCTCTATATTTCCACAGCTGCCTTTGAACGTTATTATTCACACCCTCATATTTCCACAGTTACCTTTGAACAGTTACCTTTAAATAATTTGTTAAATAGTAAGAAAAATTTGTTGACAGATTTAACTGTATAAGCATATAATATGTTCTAACACTTACAGAATGAAGTTGAACCGGTTGGAATAAAAAACCATCGATGAAAACAAAAAACAGGTTTTTGACATCAAGTTATACCTTTACCGGTATCAGCAAAGCTTCAAACTCGATAGTGTAAAGTAACTTATGAAAACGCAACTAAGACTTATGTTTAAAACTCATTGGAGGATACGAAAATGAATATCCTTAACTTAAACAGCAGTTTTGTATTTTTTTACTTTTTTAGCTTTGCTTTTTACTTTACGTATTTTAGCACAGCCAATTTAATATGTAAAAAAGTATAAATACAATCAATGGGTTATAACATAAAGATATAAGAATTTTAACAGAGACTCGATTGTGGGTCTCTTATTTTTTTATTAAAGCATATTTTATGTTTTATGAGAATTGAACAGAAAGCATACCTTTTTATACTTTTAATTAATGTTGAGGGAGGATGAAAACATATGGTAGTTGTTTTAAAACCTAATGTGCCGGTAGAAAAAAGAAATGAGCTAATAAGAGAAATTGAATCCATGGGAGTTCGGGTTCAAGTCACAGAAGGTGTTGATGTATCAATTCTTGGACTTGTGGGTGATACCACTAACCTGAATAAATACAGAATAGCGTCCAATGAAATTGTCGCTAATATACTTAGAGTTCAAGAGCCCTTTAAAAAGGCAAACAAAATGTTTAAACCTGATAATACAATTATAGAAGTGTCGGGAAGAAAAATTGGCGAAGGTTATTTTACAGTAATCACAGGACCGTGCTCAGTAGAAAGTGAGGATCAGATTGAGGGAATAGCAAAGGTTGTTAAGGAAAACAAGGCAGCTTTTCTCCGCGGCGGAGCCTATAAACCGAGAACATCTCCTTATGCCTTTCAGGGATTGGGTCTTGAAGGCCTTGAATATTTAAAACATGCCAAGACACATACGGGATTACCAATTGTTTCTGAGATCATGTCGGTTGATATGGTGCAGCGCTTTGTTGACGATGTGGATATTATTCAGATTGGTGCGAGAAATATGCAAAATTTTGTTCTGCTAAAGGAATTAGGGAAAACAAACAAGCCAATTCTTTTAAAGCGTGGATTAGCCGCAACAATCGAAGAGTGGCTTATGTCAGCTGAATACATTATGAGTGAAGGTAATGATCAGGTTATTCTTTGCGAAAGAGGTATCAGGACATTTGAGACATACACAAGGAACACACTTGATTTAAGCTCCATCCCCGCTATAAAAAAGCTCAGCCATTTACCGGTTATTGTTGACCCAAGCCATGCTACAGGGAAAGCCTGGATGGTTGAAAGTATGTCAAAGGCTGCTGTCGTTGCGGGAGGTGACGGCCTCATAATTGAAGTTCACAATAATCCTGCTTGCGCACTGTGTGACGGACAGCAATCCATTACACCCGATGAGTATTCTGTGTTGATGAAAAAAATCGAAAAACTGGTTGAGTTT
This sequence comes from Clostridiales bacterium, assembly GCA_036768735.1. Taxonomy (GTDB): domain Bacteria; phylum Bacillota; class Clostridia; order DSM-8532; family DSM-8532; genus JAAYGP01. The sequence goes on from DAIPML010000002.1 coordinate 28,361, forward strand.
GAAGGTAAAACACTGGTATGCTGATAATATGATTGTTTACCGGAAAGTCAAGAATTAATTTTTTCCATAAATTTGCTTGCAGTAAGTTACAGCCTACTGCAACCTGTTGAATTACAATATGGTTATCCGGTCTACTTTTGAGGTTGATGAATTTATGATATCTTTATTTCACCAGAATAAGCGAAGTGGCTTTCCGGGTAAAACCATAAAATAATATAGGAGGCTAAAAATGCAAAAAATAGATGTAAAACTTACTCACAAAAATTATCCGATTTATATTGAAAACGGACTATTTAAAAAAGCAGGTTCCATACTTTCAGAGTTTCTTGCTGAAAAAAAAGTAATTATAGTCACAGACAGTAATTTATCGTCCTCCTATGGCAATGAGCTCTTACAAAGCTTAAGGGCTGATAAGATTGAATCAGAAATATGCATTATTCCCGCCGGAGAAAAAAGTAAAAGCATAGATGTGCTTACAAAGCTTTATAATTCATTTGCTGGTTTTGGTATAACAAGGAATGATTTTGTGATTGCTCTGGGTGGGGGTGTTACAGGTGATTTAACAGGATTCGCAGCATCCACCTGGCTTCGGGGCACAGGATTTATTCAAATACCCACGTCACTTCTTTCAATGGTTGATTCCAGTATTGGAGGAAAAGTTGCTATAAACCTGCAAATCGGAAAAAATTTGGTCGGTAGCTTTTATCATCCTGAAGTTGTACTTATTGATCCCGTACTGCTTGAAACAATACCAAACAGATATTTTGCAGATGGAATGGCTGAGGTTATAAAATATGGTTGTATTGATGGAACAGAGCTTTTTGACAGTTTAAAAAATCTAAAGAACCGCCAAAGTACAATGAAAATCATCGATAGCATCATATTCCGATGTTGTGATATAAAGCGCAGGATAGTTGAGTTGGACGAACGAGAAAGTAATATTAGAATGGTGCTGAATTTTGGGCACACAATTGGACATGCAATAGAAAAGTATTTTGATTATAAAAAATATACTCATGGTGAGGCAGTTTCACTGGGTATGGTATTTATAGCCGAATTATCCCATAAGCTTGGATATTGCAACAAAGATATTCCCGACAGGATTACGATTCTTCTTAAGCAGTCAGGTCTCCCGGTTGTTATTCCGGAAATGGAGCCGAAAGCTGTTATTGATACGGTTTTTGTTGATAAAAAAGCAAGAACAAATGATATAAATCTGATACTTATAAAGGATATTGGAAATGTAATAATTGAAAAATTCCCAAAGGATAAAATCGGAGGTCATATCTATGAAATGCTTAACAATTAAGCCGTCAAAGCTAACCGGCAGGGTATTAGTGCCACCATCTAAAAGCATGGTACACCGTGCTGTTATCTGTGCTTTTCTTTCCGAGGGTACAAGTGAGATTAGTAATGTGGAGCTGTCAAATGATATAATTGCAACCTGTAGCGCTGTGGAAGCTCTCGGGGCAGAAATAGACATTCTGGATAATGGGATACCCGGCCGCAAAAAACTTATTATCACCGGAAATGGCATGGTTAAAGTTAAAAAGAGCAGAATTAATTGCAAAGAATCCGGTACAACAGCGCGCTTTATCATGCCCATAAGCAGGCTTTCTTCGGAGCAAATAATAATTGATGGAGAAAATAAGCTTGTTGAACGTCCATTCGATGTGTTTTTTGATATCTTTCAAAACCATGGCATCAGCTTTGAAGCCAATAACAACAAGTTACCAATAACTCTAAAAGGGAAGCTGAACCCCGGTACTTTTGAAATAAGGGGTGATGTCAGCTCACAGTTTATATCCGGTCTTTTACTTGCATTGCCGCTCCTGCCGGGTGATTCTGAAATAAAAATAACCACATCTTTAGAGTCTGCAGGATATATAGATATGACTCTTCAAATGCAGAAGCTGTTTGGCATAAACATTCAATTTAACCGCGAAGAAAACAAGCTGTTTATCCCAGGGTGGCAGAAATATACACCATGTAGATACGAAGCAGAAGGGGACTGGTCTCAAGCAGCTTTTTGGCTGGCTGCCGGAGCATTGACGGGTCCGGTGGAGATACTAGGATTAAACCCGGAATCAATTCAAGGCGATAGAGTCATTGAAAGCATTATGCAAAGGATGGGTATTAATTTAATTTGGAAAGACGGCGTTGTTACAGCGGAAAGAAAAAAGCTTAAAAGCATTGATATCGATGTCTCGCAGTGCCCGGATCTTGTTCCAATACTTGCTGTTTTGTTCTCTGTTGGGGAAGGTAAGGCGAAAATATTTAATGCAGCGAGGCTTCGTTTAAAGGAATGTGATAGGCTAAATGCTGTTACTGTTGAATTAAAAGCACTTGGTGCGGATATTAGTGAGGGTGACGACTTTCTTAATATTAATGGAGTTAATAAGCTTAAGGGCGGAAGAGTTTACGACTGGAATGATCATAGGATTGTTATGGCTGCTGCTGTTGCTGCTTCAGTCTGTGAGAAAAATGTTATAATCGAAGGGTATGAAGCGGTAAATAAATCATATCCAACTTTCTGGGATCACTATAAAGACCTTGGGGGTGAAGTGTTTTGAGTAGTATTTGGGGTGAGAACATTAAGATTTCAGTATTCGGTGAGTCCCATGGGGAAGCCATCGGTGTTGTTGTTGACGGATTACCTCCGGGGATAAAGCTTGATATTGACAAGATTAATCTTGAAATGGATAGAAGAAAACCGGGGCAGAATGCATACACGACACAGAGAAAAGAAGCCGACCGGGTTGAAATTGTCAGCGGCTTTTTTAACGGTTTCACGACCGGTACTCCTTTATGTGGAATCATCCGCAACACTGATAAAAGATCGGTGGACTATGACAAAATCAAAAGCATTATGCGCCCAAGCCATGCGGATTATACCGGTAGAATATTATATAAAGGGTTTGGGGATTATCGCGGTGGCGGGCATTTCTCCGGTAGACTCACAGCGCCTGTAGTTTTTGCCGGGGCAATAGCATATCAATATCTTGAGCAAGCTGGAATAACCATTGGTACGCATTTATTAAAAATAGGAGAAATCGAAGACATACGGATTGATCCGGTTAACATTAGTGCAAAAGAACTTATAAGCCTTAGACATATGCATTTCCCGGTTATTAATAAAGATGTCGGTGAAAATATGAAAAAAGTAATAAGCGACGCTAAAACAAGCGGTGATTCCGTAGGCGGTGTCTTGGAGACATCTATTATAAACTTACCGGAAGGTCTTGGTTCTCCAATGTTTCAATCGGTAGAGAGCAGGTTATCGTCTTTTATATTTTCAATACCGGCTGTAAAAGGTATTGAGTTTGGAGCCGGGTTTGGTTTTACTGATATGAGTGGTTTTGAAGCGAATGATTCATTTTATATTGAAGGCGATAAGGTGAAAACAAAAACAAACCACTCCGGCGGAATTAATGGCGGAATTACAAACGGCATGCCTGTTATATTCAGAACAGCAATGCGTCCAACACCGTCCATTGCTAAGATGCAGCAAACAATAGATGCAGACACTATGACGGAAACAGAATTTAGTGTTCATGGCAGGCATGATCCTTGTATAGCTTTGCGAGCAGTCCCTGTGTTGGATGCAGCTGCAGCGATAGTTATATTGGATTTATGCATGAAGAAAGAAGGGTAACCGATGGGGCATGAGCTTAATGATATAAGAATAAAAATAAATGATATTGATAAAAAAATGGTAGAGCTTTTTGAAGAGCGTCTTACTATAGTGTCAGAAGTTGCGGCTTATAAAAAACAAAATAATCTAAAGATATTTGATAAAGAACGTGAAAAAGAGGTTATAAAAAGAGCTTCTTCCTATTTAAAAAACAATGAACATGAAAAGTATTTAAATGTCTTTATGGATGAGCTGATGACTCTTTGCAGACAATATCAGATTGACATAATCAAAGATTATGGAACTGTGCAAGATGAAAAAGAGACATTCCCAGAGGGTTATTCCGTTATTGGTTATTTAGGTGTGACAGGTTCATACAGCGAAGAAGCAGCCAGCATGTATTTTGGAGAAAGCTTTACAAAAAGAGCTTTTGGACATTTTGATGAAATAGTAAATGCTCTGTTAAAATGCGAAATTGATGTTGCAGTATTACCGGTTGAGAATTCTTCAACAGGCACGATCAGTAGGGTTATAGATCTTATAAGCAGTAATAATGTTTACATAACGGGAGAGCATATATCACCAATATGCCACAATTTGCTGACTTTGCCCGGTACGAAGCTTACTGACATAAAAAAAGTCTATTCACATCACCAGGGTTTGGAGCAGAGCAGAAATTTCTTAAAGCAATATCCTTGGGAGCTGATTGAATATAAAAGCACCGCCGACAGTGCAAAGCTCGTTCATGATTTGCAGGATAAATCAATAGCTGCTGTTGCATCACACCACTGCGCTGAAATTTACGGGCTTGAAATTGTTGTACCGAATATAAACTATGAAAATAATTATACCCGTTTTATTATGGTTGGCAGAGAGCTTACAATTAATAAAAGCTGTAATAAGATCAGTGTGGCAATGGATATCGCTCATAAGCCAGGTGCCCTGTTTAAGATTTTAAGGCTTTTTAAGGATAGAAACATAAATTTATTAAAGATCGAATCCAGACCTATTCTCGGAAAACCTTGGGAGTACTTATTTTTCTTTGATTTTGAAGGTAACCTTTTAGATGACAGGATTAAGGATTTGATTGAATGCTTAAAGGATGCGGTAAACGACTTTCGCATATTGGGAAACTACCGTGCGTATGAGAAGAATATTAAAAATAATGGGATATAGTGTCCATTAAGAAGTAAGTCTGTGGCTTGCGATGCTGGACATATCAGAACAAAAACAACCATTGAAGCAGTGATATGTCCACCTAAGTTATGTCCACCTAAGTTATGTACTACTAGTTTAGTTTCCAAAGCCGCTTAATCTCACAATTTTATTTAATCGACCACAGAATAACCACTGTATTTTACCAATCAATGAAGTTGTTTATTGAATTTTGACTTACGAAAGGAGTCTCGTATGAAGTATGGTTTAATAGGTGAAAAGCTCAGTCATAGTCTATCTCCTGACATTCATAGGATTTTCTTCGAACTGACAGGAAAAAAAGGTGATTACGGGCTTTTTGAGCTTTCAATAGAGGAACTTCAGCCTTTTCTTTTGAATGCTTCTGATAAAGGCTTTAAAGGCTTGAATGTGACGATTCCATATAAAAAAAAGGTTATTTCGTATATCAATGAATTATCCAAAGAAGCAATGAAAATTGGTGCGGTGAATACAATTGTGCCTGGGAACATGTTGAAAGGCTATAATACCGATTATTATGGAATAGATTATACTCTAAGAAAATATCATGAAAGCTTTTATTGGGACAGAGCTCTTGTATTGGGTAGTGGCGGGGCAGCAAATGCAGTTATCACTTATCTTGAAGACAATAAAGACAATGAATTCAATGAAGAAGGTATAGACAATGCAGACAAAAAAGACAACATAGATTATAAAAAAAATAAAGACAATAAAGAAAATAAAGACAATGCAAACAAAAATGAAGACTATGAAAGAAATGAAAGCAACAAATACAATGAAACCAATGGAATCAATGAAATTAATAAAAGAAGCAGTGTTGTAAGCAAAATCTATCTGGCAAGCAGAGATAAAATAGCTGCAAAAAATAAATTTCCACATGCTAATACGGTTTCATATGATGAAATAGCTGATTATTCACCATTTGACATAATAGTAAACACTACACCGGTGGGAATGTTTCCATCGGTAGGAGCTTCTCCATTAACAAAAGAGCAAATTAATGGCTCCGGCTTTTTGTTTGACTTAATTTATAACCCTGCTAAAACAAGGCTGATGGAGCTTTCAGATGAATTAGGCATACCTAATGTAAATGGGCTGTATATGCTGGTAGCCCAAGCTGTAAAAGCACAGGAAATATGGAATGGAGAAGAGTATGGGCAGGATTTGGTAGATGCTGTATACTTGAGGTTCTTGGGGGAACGAGCTTAAGAAAGGAATATAAAAAGTTAATTGCCAGTCATTTCAAGTGTAAACGTTGATTTATCATGAGGTTTGTAACTATAAATATGTTAACTTAAACTTCATAAATAATATTTTAAAAGGAATGAAGTAAAATGATAAAAAATATTGTGTTAACAGGAATTATGGGCTGCGGCAAAACAACAATTGGTAAAAAAATTGCTGCCAAGTTAAGCATGGAATTTCTGGATTTGGATCATTATATTGAAGAAAAATGGGGCAGGATTCCTGAGCTTTTTTTACATGGTGAAGAGCATTTCAGGAATATTGAAAGTATTGCGGTATCGGAAGCCGGGAACAAAGAACACACGGTTATCGCAACCGGTGGTGGAATAATAAAACGAGACAAAAACATCTTTAGCCTGAAAAGAAACGGTATAATTTTTTTCATTGATCGTCCTATAGAAGATATTATGAAAGACATCGAAATCTCAGAAAGACCTCTTTTGTTAGATGGTAAGGAAAAGCTTTTAAATATCTATAAGGATAGGTACCAAAAATACATAGAAACCTGTGATTTCCACATAAAAAATGCAAGCAGCATCGATAATGTGTTAGACGAGATTATCCGTATTTGGGAGTTGAAAAACAATTAAATGCTCTTTTCACTCCAAAAGACTTTCTTCATATTGTTTCATAAGTTTTTCCCATGTACTAATATTAACAATTCCTGTTTGAGCGAGTTTGACATCTGTTTGGAATCTATAAACTGCTTTTTTAGTTTCCGTGCTGAATTTTCCGTTACACCAATTATGAAAATAACCCAATTTCTTTAGAGCGATTTGTACTTTATACACATCAGAGCCAAAATCGCCATCCTTAAGGTTTCTAAAAGGCTGATTTTCAAAAACAATAGTTACTTTTGTACCATGAGGGATATACTGATATAAATCCTTTGCATCTTCACTATTCATACGGATACAACCACCTGATACATTTTCTTTTCCTATTGCCCAGGGTTGCCTAGTCCCATGTATCCCGTATTTACCCCAGGGTACATTAAGCCCAATCCATGCTCCGCCAAATCCATCTCCCCATTTTTCTTTTTCTATAATAACCCATTCACCAGTAGGAGAGGGGGATTTAATTTTACCGCCTGAAACAAGGTAAGTTTTATATATTTCATTATTTTTAAACACATACATTTTCTGCTCATCAAGGTTAATGTGGATACGATAGGGGCTTTTTTCGGAAATATAAGAGTTGACTTCAAATTCTCCATAGTCGGAATAGAAATTTACTTTTTGCACTGTATTTTTAAGCAACAGAATAAAGATGAGCAGTATTCCCAATTGCAGTAAACTTACTAAAGCTTTCATTTTAATTTTATCTAATACAAGCATGTGAAAACACCTCCTTTATCTATATGATTAAAAGCTTCTTTTCATATCAGTTCTACCTTTTAATTTTCAGGTTGTACTAAATATTTTATAAAATAAATATATATATCATAGTCAAAGAAACAGGGGGATACAATTGTGAAAAGATTTCTTGCCTGCATAATAATTTCAATGATTTTTTTTTTAACAGTAATATATGCGGATGACATAAATGAGGATGCTCCGGTTTCATCTATTTTTGATGATATTGCAGTTGAAGTGTATAATGATGATGCTCCTAATATTAATGCGCGTTCAGCCATTGTTATTGATTTTGAATCCGGGCGGGTTCTATACGAGAAATATGCATATCAAAAGCGTCCGATGGCAAGCACTACGAAAATTATGACTGCAATTGTAGCACTTGAAAATGGTAATTTGGATGATATTGTAACTGTTAGCAAAAACGCTGCATCCATATGGGGTTCTACCATAAATTTAACTGTCGGCGAACAGCTTACCTTAAGAGAATTAATGTATGGTCTTTTAATGCGCTCTGGAAATGATGCGGCCATAGCAATTGCTGAACACATCGGTGGAAGTGTGGATTCATTTTTAGAAATGATGAATAAAAAAGCGAAAGAATTAGGAGCACTAAATAGCAATTTTACAAGCCCTCATGGTCTTGATGGGACAGGTCATTACTCTACAGCTTATGATATGGCGATATTGACCAGACACGCTCTTAACATTCCAATATTCAATGATATTGTAAAAACAAAAACAATTCAGGTTGGCAAACGATTTATGAGCAATACAAATGAAATGTTAACAGGTTATGAGGGCGCTGACGGTGTAAAAACAGGCTATACAGGAAGAGCCGGGAGATGCCTTGTTACCTCAGCTACAAGGGATGGTAGAAGATTTATTTCAGTTGCTCTATTTTGCGACAGCAGAAATCTTAGGGCACTAAGCAGTAAAAAAATACTGGACTATGCTTTTGAGAATTATTTTCCTTATAATATTATAGAAAATGGTAATTTTGGTGAGATTCCTGTTTACAAAGGTTATGAAGAGTCAGTGCCCATCATAATAAATAAGTCAGTAACAATGCCTTTAACAGAATTTGAATCTGAGAATCTTTATACAAAAGTGTCTCTTCCTGATATTATAACAGCTCCGGTAGAAAGAGGTTCAGTATTAGGTACAATGTCCGTATACCTAAACGATGAGATACTGTGCGAATCAACTCTAATCGCCGGAAAAACAATAAAACAGAAAAAAATGCTTGAGCATATGCTAGATGTTATTCAAGTTTGGCTACAGCTCATGAAGGAACCTAGAACATAGAGAAATGATGGTTATTGTTCACACCCTCTATATTCTGAGATATAGCGAGGCTCAGATGTCCCCACCTCTTCGCGTATTTTCAACCATTATGGCTATTGAAGGACGTTCTTTTGCTTTGCAAAAAACGGATCAAGCAATTTCTTCCGTTATTTTAACCGTGCAATCACAATATGGTTATCTCTCAGAAAGTCACATAGTGATTATTTGATGCAATTTAAGATATTTTAAATTTCATCTGCTTTCAAAAGAAGGCTGGAAAATTATATTGAGATTACACTTGGTTGTAGCTTGACACGACTTCCTGCGGATTGACCAGCAAGAAAAATACGTTTCACGATTTTAAGGTAGAAATCATAATAATAAATTAAAATGAATTATTTAAAATTTTAACTTGCAATATTATATGAAAAGTATTAATATAAAAAAAAGAATTATCAGCCACTCATATATGCACATTCTTTTTTTCAATAGTTGCATGAAAAATGAGAATAATAGGCTGTATAAGATTACTGGGGGAAATAATTAACATGTATGAAGGATTTAACAGAGAGAAGTTAAAACAGCGCAAACAAGATATCGAAAATAAATATAATAACTATAAACTGCAAAACTTAAAGCTTGACATGTCCAGGGGTAAGCCATCTTGGGATCAGCTTAATCTGTCTAACGGTATATATGAAAATGTTGATGATTTTATATCCGATGGAGGGGTTGATAGTAGAAACTATGGTATTCTGGATGGGTTATTGGAAATGAGAAAGCTTTTTGCCCAGATTATTGGTGTTTCACCTGATGAAGTTATCGCCGGTGACAGCTCCAGCCTGAATATGATGTATGATGCCATTTCCAGGGCTTTTAATCATGGGATAATGGGTAATGAACCATGGTGTAAGCTTGATAAAGTGAAATTTCTATGCCCAAGTCCAGGGTATGACAGGCATTTTGCTATATGTGAGTTATTTAAAATTGAAATGATAACTATACCCATGGACAATAATGGACCTGATATGGATATGGTTGAAGCTATAGTGGGTGAGGATGATTCTGTTAAAGGTATATGGTGTAACCCTATGTATAGCAATCCAACCGGTATTATATATTCAGATGAGGTTATAGAGCGCTTAGCGGTTATGAAAACAAAAGCAAAGGATTTTCGTATATTCTGGGATAATGCATATGCACTGCATCATTTATATGAGGAAAATACTCAATTAAATATATTGAATGAGTGCAAAAAAGCCGGCAATGAGGATAGGGTTTTTATGTTTTATTCAACCGCAAAAATTTCATTTGCCGGAGCAGGCGTTGCTGCGATAGCAGCTAGTAAAGGAAACATTGAGAATATAAAAAAGCTTATTTCCATACAGACAATAGGACCAAATAAAATAAATCAGCTGCTTCATGTGCGTTTTTTCAAGGATTTGGAAGGTGTCAAAGCCCATATGAAAAAGCATGCAGAAATTTTAAGACCGAAGTTTGAAGCCGTATTATATATTCTAGATAAAAACCTTGGAAATCTTAATATAGCAAAATGGACGAACCCAAAGGGTGGATATTTCATAAGCTTTGATACGCCAAAGGGATGTGCAAAAGAAGTGGTGGCTAAAGCTAAGGAGGCAGGGGTTTCATTTACGAATGCCGGTGCAACTTACCCGTATGGGATTGATCCGGATGATAAAAACATTCGTATTGCTCCGTCATACCCACAAATTGAAGAGCTTAAAAAGGCAATGGAGATATTCTGTATATGTGTTGAATTAGTAGTGTTGCAAAAATTATTATGATTACCCTGAAAGCCACGAAGTGACTTCTAATGATTATCGAATCGTCTTTAATAACGACTAAAGTTACTTCATGACTTTCTGGGAGATAATCAGATAACAACAATAAAAAACTCACATCGTTAAAAATAGTAAATTATATCTGGATTTTTAGAGAGAAAGAATATATAATAGATATGTCATGCAACAGATTTGAACATTATGTAAGAACTTCATGTCGTCTTAACAATGACAACATAAACTTGGAGGAAAAAAATCTTGCAAAAAAATTCCTATGGTAATTCTTTAGATACAAGGTATGCAAGCAAAGAAATGCAACTTCTTTTTTCATCTGACACAAAATTCAAAACTTAGCGAAAGCTATTAATCTTAACGTGTAGTAATATAACATTTAATTCACTTCGTTGAATAAGACTTAAGTACTAATGATAAAATTTTTAAACAGAACTCTTGAATATTATTATTCAACCTGATATGATGTAAGAACATAATTACAACATTATGTTTTAAATATGTGATGCAAATGGGGGTAAGAGACGTGGGCGCAATAAATAAGTACAGTACTGTGCCATTATATTGTCAACTTAGAAACATAATTCTTAAAAAAATAGAATCTGGTTTTTTTGCAGAGGATTCCAAGATTCCTTCAGAGCAGGATTTGTGTGAAAAATATGGTATCAGCCGTCCTACAGTCAGACAAGCAATTAATGAGCTGACAAATAATGGGCAGTTATATAAGCTAAAGGGTAAGGGAACCTTTGTTACAAAAAGAAAATCCAATATAAACATTAAGGATTATAATGGCTTTACAGATTCAATTCTTGATAGCCTTGAACCTGAAAAAAAGAATATAACATCTATTACCACTGTTACTACAGATGAAATAGGAAAACTGAAGGATATATTTAATATAAAAGCAGAAAAACATGAATTCGCTTCCATTACATATGTAAATACTCGAAATGAAGAGGCTTTTTCAATCAATACATCATATATCCCACTAAATCTTTTTCCGGATTTAATTGATGACATTAATAATAAAAAGCCATCATTTGAAATACTTCGAGGGAAATATCCTTTGGTGCCATGTAGCTCAAAAAGCTCTCTTGAGGTTATTTATACAGATCAATCAGATGCCGGACTGTTGCAGCTGCAACCCGGACAAGCCCTTATAGAGGTAAATAATGTACTTTTCTCAAAAAGCGGTCAGCCTGTTGAATATATTGTCTCGAAATACAGAGCAGATAAGTGCAAGCTGATGTTTGAAAATTATAAAAAATAGTAATGGTTAAGATGCTGAAATGATAGGAAAATAAAAACACTAAAAAATAATAAAGGCAAAATTTTGAAATGATAGTAGTTTAAAATGCCGAAATGATAGCAGATTAATATATTGAAATGATATTAATGGTTAAAATACTGGAAAATTTGTATAACCAGAAATTTAAGAAAAGCATAGAGAAAAGCGTTGAGAAAAGCGTTGAGAAAACTTGGAATATATACATACATACATACATACATACATACATACATACATACATACATACATACATACAAATAGAAAAAGCCTGGAGAAAACTCCGGGCTTTAAATGTGTGGCAAATGAGTGCTTCAATTCAAAAATGCTTTATTTTTTACCCGCTGATACCTTGCTTTAATTGACCTAATTTTTGCACTGCCTGCTGCAATTCATTCATTTCCGCATTTTTTGCCTGGTACCAACCTCTTTGCTTCATATGGTCATAGATTTCATATTGTACTTGCTGGTTATCTGCGATTATCTGGTTAAGTTCTTGCCTTAGCTGCTGGCATGTTGCTTCTGCAAGATAAGTTCCATATGATGTAATTGACTGCTTTTCCGTGTTTAAAGCATCGGTCATCATATCCTGCTCATTTAAATTTTGATTAGTATGCATATCTTGTCTCCTTTCAATTATTGCATCTGGGCTGGTTTGTTATGAGAATTTAAATAATTATAAAGAGTATCAAAATGCTTTTTATGCATTTGAGCTGCTTTTTGGCATACTGTTTTTAATTGCTGATCATTACATGAGTTTGCATACATATTCATTTTTTTGTAGTTTAAAGCTTCCTTACTCATTTGGTCATCCAAAATTGTTAAATTTTTCGAAGAAAGCATGGCTTTATTAGCCTGATTTTGATTTTGCATATTACTGTTCATTTAATTGCCTCCTTGTTATTTAAATATGCCGACATAAAGATAGCGTCTGCAAACTAATTTAAAATATACGTAAAACAAATTTAAAGCTTCGTTAAAATAAAGAAATGAATAAGAACCCCGCTTTTTGCAAAGCTAAAACTATACCGTATTTTCAATGCTTTCAAATTAAATTTTTTCATTGCTTCTCAGTAACTTACTGATGCAAAACATTAATAAACAAGAATATTCATGTTTTGCATCTATGAGTTCCTATATTGGGGTGTAGGCTAAGCCTACTTTAGATTTTAAAGATCAGAAGTTTAGTTTTAGGTACTCATTAGCCAATGTGTGTTTGTATTCAATAATGCTTTTGCATACCTGTACATTCGAAATTATATACGTATTCAATTAAAGCCCACAGGTAAAGCAAAAATTTTTTTTTATATACTGTTTCAAATGCAAAAAATGTGTTAAAATAATAACAAGCGAATAGTAATCTAAGCTGTGGGCAAAGAAGCTGCAGTAAGGATTTCTTATTTTACATACCTGATAACATGGAGGAATCTTTGTGGAGGGGAAGGTAATTACCACTGCCCGCCCAAATGATTTGGGCTTTTTTAATTGCATAAGAAAGTAATTTTTACTATGCAATACTATCTATTAATGGAGGATTATTATGAAAAAGAAAGTTCTAATTTTTACTGCTATGCTGATTTCCGTGTTTTTTTTAGCTTCGTGTGCATTTACTAACAATGGGACAGATGTCACCGGTTCAGAAACTATAGGTACAACTGTAACAGACAATCAGACTGTCACAACACAAACTGAAACCCCTGAGAAAAAACCGGAACAAGTTAAAGTTGTTGCTCCTGCCGGTGCTACTGCTGTAAGCATCGTAAAACCTATGAAAGATACAAAAGAGGTAAATGGTACAAAGGTGGAATATGAAGTAGTACCGACAACTGATCTGATTGTTGCAAGACTCACTTCTAAGGAAGCTGACTTTGCAGTAATGCCGGTTAACCTTGCCGCACAATTATACCAAAAACAAATGCCTTACAAGCTGACTTCTGTTGTTACCTGGGGGAACCTTTATATTGCTTCATCTGAGAGCATTGAGGGATGGGAGTTCTTAAAAGGTGAAGATATTTATATGATGGGAAAAGGTCTTGTACCCGATATAGTATTCAGGACGCTTTTACAAAAGAACAATATTGATCCTGATAAGGATGTAAACTTGATTTACCTGTCCGGTGCAACAGAGCTTGCCCCGAACTTCCTGGCGGGAAAAGCAAAAATCTCAATGCTTCCCGAACCCATTTTAACAACAGTCAAAACAAAAAAACCTGACACCAATGTATTTTTAGATTTGCAGGAGGAGTGGAAGAAATCTTTCGAAACCACGGCAGGATACCCTCAAGCAGGTATTTTTGTAAAGGAAGACCTAATAAATGAAAGTCCGGGCTTTGTTAAGGAATATGTTAATATACTGGCAGACGGAATGGCTTGGAACAACGAAAATCCATCATTGGCAGGTGTTTATGCAGAAGAAATGGGGCTTGGTCTTCAAGCGGCAGTTGTTGAAAAATCCATGCCTGGAAATAATATAAGACATGAATTTATTGGAGACGTAAAAAAGGAGCTTAATGACTTTTATAAGATCCTCTTTGATTTTAATCCTACAACCGTTGGTGGAGCTATTCCTGATGAAGGATTATATTATGAAATCCGGTAGGTAAATATGAAGAAACACACGCAAAAGCTGTATTATCTTATTTTTATTGTAGTGTTGGTTATTATTTGGCATTTCTTATCGCTGGGAAGGGAATCCTTGATTTTCCCTTCCCCTTATGAAGTGTTACTTTCCTTTGTTTCTATAATGCAGAGCAAAGCGTTCCTGCCATCTGTAATGAATACAGTGAAAGCTGTTTTTGTAAGCTTTGCCATAGCTATTATACCGGCACTTGTTTTTGGTATTTTAAGTAAACTTTTGCCACCGGTATACGTGGTTATGGACAAGATTTCAGGTATAATCCGCTCAATTCCTTCCGTTGCCCTAATCTTGATAGCTCTTTTACTACTGCCTGTTTCCATTACACCTATTGTTATTTGTTTTTTCGTTGTTTTTCCTGTTTTATACACAAATATTGCCGAAGGGCTTGCAGGTGTTGATAAGAAGCTTCTCGAAATGGCAAGTGTTTACGACGTAAGCAGAAAGAAAATAATTATGGGAATATATTTACCTTCTCTGTACACTTATTTAATAGCCGGAGCCCGTTCTGCTTTGGGGCTTAATTTTAAAATAATGGTGACAGCTGAGGTGTTCAATTTTGTAAATCATAACACAATCGGAGCACAAATGTACATGCAAAAAATTCAGATAGATATTGCAGGAATCATAGCGTGGGCAGTAATAGTGGTTGTGATATCTCTTCTTTTTGATTTTTTATTAAAAAAATTATTTGAGAGGAGAGATTTTTATGCCGGAAATGATTAATATTCATAAAAGCTTTGGACAGATAAATGTATTGGAAGGTCTTAGTATGTCGTTTGAGGATAGTAGCATTACATCTATTTTAGGACCCTCCGGTTGTGGAAAAACAACGCTTCTTAACATTGCCGCAGGAGTTATTGTGCCTGATAGCGGCGAGCTTGTTGGTATGGATAATAAAAAAATAAGTTTTTTGTTTCAGGAAACAAGACTGCTTCCATGGAAAAATGCTATAGATAACTTGGAATTTGTGTTGCCCGACACACTTGATAAGAAAACAAAGCTTCAGTTATGCATTGAAATTTTAGATGGAGTTGGTCTTAAAGGTTATGAGAAGCATTACCCATCTCAGCTTAGTGGAGGAATGAATCAGCGCCTCGCAATGGCAAGAGCATTTATAGTAAAATCGGATATTTTGTTTATGGATGAACCATTTCAATCATTGGATTTAAAAAGGCGTACACAAATGATAACTATGTTTAAAAAATTATGGCTTTCTACAAAGCTTGCCGTTTTAATGGTTACGCATGATGTGCAGGAAGCTCTTCTGTTATCAGACAAAATTTATGTTCTTTCTGATAAACCCGCTAAGATTCTGCTTGAGCTTAAAAATCCAATGCCCTTCAACATGCGTACGGTAAAAAATCCGGATTTTTATGAGCTGGAGCAGAAAATTATCAATCAATATATTCTCACAGAATAAAGACACGCAATTGATTAGTAATTACTTCTCATTTACCTAACTTTATTGTAGTATTATGAACACTTGCCTGCATAGCAGGCTATTGACAACTTTAGGATATTACGCCTCAACATGTCGATTCCATAAGAGTTGTCTTTAAATAGTAACTCATTAGAAAATCACTTCGTGTATTTATGTAAGATAATCATAGCATTTCTTCGAAATCATGATATAATAACCTCACCCGTTACCGAAATCAAAGATTTCGAACGGGTACCCGAGAACATTGTATCATGAATTATGCAGCCGATGCTCGTCTGCTCTCGGTTACACCGAGTGATAAGCTGACGCTTTCCATGAATTCATGGTATAATAACCTCACTACTGAGGATATTTTTAGTTATGTTTTTGTGTATTAAGAAAGGTATATAAACATGCATCTTAATGACTTTCACTATGAATTACCGGAATCATTGATTGCACAAAGCCCTCCAAAGAGGAGGGATCAATCAAGGCTTTTGGTTTTAGATAGATTTACTGGAGAAGTAAATCATAAGCATTTTTACGACATTAAAAGCTTTTTAAAACCCGGGGACTGTCTAGTTGTTAACAATACAAGGGTTATTCCGGCTAGACTTATTGGAGAACGAATAGATACAGGCGGAAAAATTGAATTTGTTCTTTTAAAAAGAATTAAAGATGATATTTGGGAGGTTATTTTAAAGCCAGGTAAAAGGGCTAAGCCAGGAACACGCTTTGTTTTCGGCAGTGGAGCCTTAATAGCGGAAATTATTAACATAGTGGATGATGGAAACAGATTGGTTAGGTTTTTTTATGAAGGAATTTTTGAAGAAATCCTGGATCATATTGGAATCATGCCGCTTCCGCCATATATAACAGCAAGTCTTGAGGATAAAGAGCGTTATCAAACTGTTTATTCGAGGCTTAAGGGATCTGCCGCAGCTCCTACTGCGGGGCTTCATTTTACAAAAGAATTGATTGATCAAATAAAATCCTTGGGAATTGAATTTGCTGAATTAACTCTGCACGTTGGAATTGGAACCTTCAGACCTGTAAAAACAGAAAATATTCTTGAGCATCACATGCACTCTGAGCATTTTTCAATAAGCCGGGAGACATGTGATATAATTAACAATACAAAAGAGCGCAACGGACGTGTTATTGCTGTGGGTACCACAAGCTGCCGAGTGCTCGAAACCGTTGCTTTAGATAATGGAAAAGTTAGCCCGGGAGAAGGGGAGACCGATATATTTATATATCCCGGATATCGCTTTAAGGCTATTGATGGGCTTATAACAAACTTTCACCTGCCTGAATCCACGTTGTTAATGCTGGTTAGCGCTTTTGCGGGAAGAGAGAATATACTTTCTGCATACAAAGAGGCCATAGAACATAAATATAGGTTTTTCAGCTTCGGGGATGCAATGCTCATTATATAACGCTATAAGAAAAGTTACACACTATAAGAAAAGTCACACACTCATTTTTTTATGTGTTTTTCTGAAAAAGCGTTAAAAAATGATGTTAGTCAGAGCTTAGCCATTTTTTAAAAAAGAAGCATGTAAAAATGCATGTAATTATTATAAAATCATGGAAAGGATGATTTTAATGCTTAATAAAAAAATTAAAATCTGGGATGATGTAAAAACAGACAAGGCTTACAATGACGATTTTGATCCTATTCTTGAAACATACATCTTGTCAGGTAATAAAAAAAGAGCTGCTGTTTTGATTTGTCCCGGCGGAGGATACGCTTATACCTCAGAGAGGGAAGCGGAACCCATTGCAATGCAGTTCAATGCAAATGGATACCATGCATTTGTTTTGAATTACAGTGTTGCGCCAAGGCGGCATCCCCAACCAATTTTGGATTGCTCTCGTGCTATGTGCCTGATTCGCAGTAACGCCGAAGAATGGAATATCGATAGCTTTAAAATAGCCGTTTGTGGTTTTTCTGCAGGTGCTCACCTTGCAGCAAGTCTTGGTGTCCATTGGAACAAACCTTTACTTGATGTTAGTGGAATACATATCGGAATGAATAAACCGGATGCTTTAATATTGGCTTATCCTGTGATTTCAATGAAAAATTATTGCCATATTGGTTCAAGAGAAAACTTATTGGGAAAAAACCCGGAGATAAATCTTGTAGAGGAAATGTCTCTTGAAACACAGGTTTCAAGAAACACACCACCGTCTTTTATATGGCATACGGTTGAAGATGTAGCGGTTCCAGTTGAAAACAGCCTTATGTTTGCTAGCGCGTTGCGAAAAGAAAAAATCCCTTTCGAACTACATGTTTACACTAAAGGACCGCATGGTTTATCACTTGCCACTGAAGAAACGGATGTTGCAAAAAACGGCTCATTTCCTCATATAGCCGGATGGGTAAAGCTTAGCATTGAATGGCTGGAGGAGATTTTTACACCACAATCTTTTTTTAGTCTATAACTCAACTTTCCCATTTTAACTTGCGACTAGTGTTTTGAGGCGCTGGTGCCGACATGCTGAGGTGGGATATCACATCGCCGTCGGTAGCCTGCTGTGCAGGCAAGCGCCCTAAAACACTGTGAGAAAGTTGAGTTAATAGTGAGGCAACAAGATGTACCTCATATCTTCGCGTATTTTCAACAATTAGAGTTAAAAAACGTCTGGTTGCGGGTATGTGGTGGAATCAAAATTTAATAATAATTAAACTCCGAGAGTGATTTCTAATTAAACTTTAATGAATGGCTAACGCTTTTTTCATAGTAACAGTCTATAATTATATTATGGTTACCATCCAGAAAGTCACAAAGTGGCTTTCTAATGAAATCTAAGATATCTTTAATTTAATAGCCTTCGAATGAAGGCTGGATAACCATAATGTGATTGCACTAGGTTGCAACAAGCTGCAACTTCCTGCTGGTAAATCTGCAGGAAAAAGTCGTTTCACGACTTTCTGGGAAGTAATCATGTTGTAGTTAAATCTAGCAAATTATGTGATTGCTCTGAAGGAGGATGAAATATATGAGTCGGAATACAAGTGGTAAATTTGGGTGGGGTGCTATTTTAGTAACAATCGGATTATTGCTCTTTCTTTCAAACCTTGGCATAGTACCAAGCATTTGGCAGTTAATGGGTAAATTTTGGCCTATGATTATTATTTTTGCATCATTACTATTCCATGTAGGTTATTATTCAAACACAAAAAATGTTGGACTTTTAGTGCCGGGTGGGATTTTGCTTACTGTGGGAATTGTATGTCAATGCTCCATGCTTTGGGGTTTGTGGGGATTTATGTGGCCAGGTTTTATACTTGCCCCAGCGGTTGGCCTTTTTGAATTATATATATTTGGAAAGCAAGATAAGGGTTTACTAATACCGGTAGGTATTTTAACAGGAATGTCGCTTATATTCTTTTCAATGTCATTTAGAGCCCTTGGAAGTTTTGCAAAATACTTAGTTCCTGTTTCACTTATAGTTATAGGACTTGTCATTCTTGCTAAAAATAAGAGAGAGTCAAATGATAAAGACGACCCGAATGATTTCAACAACAACGGTTTTTAGTATATTGTAAAGGAAGTTTTGTATGCCAGCAGTTAGATATGAGCTTACTCATGTTTGCAAGCAAACAGGAGCTAGGCTTGGAAAGGTTCACACACCACATGGGAGCTTCGATACCCCGGTTTTTATGCCCGTAGGTACACAGGCAACTGTAAAGGGGATGTCTCCCGATGAATTAAAGGAAGTAGACGCAAATATAATTCTTGGAAACACATATCACTTATTTTTACGTCCGGGACATGAGCTTATTAAAAGAGCCGGAGGGCTGCATAAGTTTATGAATTGGGACAGATCTATTTTAACAGATAGCGGTGGTTTTCAAGTGTTCAGTCTTGCTGATTTAAGAGATATTAAGGAAGAGGGGGTAACCTTCAAATCTCATATTGATGGTTCAAAGCAGTTTATTTCCCCTGAGAAATCAATGGAAATTCAAAATGCACTTGGCTCTGATATTATGATGGCATTTGACGAATGTGTTCCGTATCCGTGTGATTATGATTATGCTAAACGATCTATGGAAATGACAACCAGGTGGGCAAAACGCTGTAAAGAAGCTCATAAAAACACTGAAACTCAAGCTCTTTTTGGTATTGTTCAAGGCAGCACATATGCCGACCTAAGGCAGGAGAGTGCTAAGCAGCTTGTCGAGCTTGATTTTCCGGGGTATGGAATCGGTGGTTTAAGTGTTGGTGAGCCCGGTGAAATTATGAACGATATACTTGAAAAGACAACGCCACTGCTGCCTGTCAACAAGCCAAGATACTTAATGGGTGTTGGTAGTCCGGATTACCTGATCGACGGGAGTATACGCGGTATTGATATGTTTGATTGTGTTCTCCCAACCAGAATTGGTAGAAATGGTACGGTATTTACATCTCGTGGGAGAATTATTGTAAGAGATGCTAAATATGCAGAGGATTTTTCACCTATTGATCCGGAATGTGATTGCTCTACATGTCGTAATTTTACAAGAGCATATATAAGACATTTGTTTAAAAGCGGTGAAATGCTTGGTTTAAGGCTTGCTACCTGGCATAATCTGCGTTTTCTGATAAAACTCATGGAAAACATCAGAAATGCAATAAAAAATGATTGCCTTGCGGATTTCAGACAGGAGTTTTTTTCGAAATACGGATACAAAGACGACCTTTGAAACGTTGCTATTCACACTTTCTATATTTTGATATATATATGTACAATAACGGAAACTACGCTTCATTTGCAAGAGCTGCATTCCGATAATGCATCCTAATATTGCACATATATGTTTTCTGAGTTACCTCTAAACAGTAGCGTTAAAAAATCATTCATCCCCCACCGACACTTTCACTGTCATGAATAAGGTAGTTTTGAGGTGGGGGTCTTCAGATTTATCTGAAATAAATAGTTGAATTGACTTTTGTAATTGTGTATAATGTTTTTGTGCTTACAGAAATAAGGTTTTATACCGAGCTATAAGTGTAGCTTCGTTTTCATTGAAAGGAGAACAAGACATATGAATTGGTTAATTACAGCTTTTGCCGAAGGTGCTGCAGCAACAGGTGAAATTCCAGAAGGCAATGATCTGATGTTGTTCTTGATACAATTTGGGCCGATAATTCTTTTGTTTGGTTTAATGTATGTTATTCTTATATTACCTCAAAAGAAAAAAGAAAAAAAAGCCCGCCAGTTGATCGAACAGGCCATTGTCGGAGATAAAGTCGTTTCCATAGGTGGAATTATCGGCAAGATAGTTAATATTAAAGATGATGAATTTACAATTGAAAGCGGTAATGAAAGAACAAAGATAACCGTTAAGAAATGGGCTATAAAAGAAGTTGACAAACCAATTTCAGAATAAGGTATACGAGTGCATACTCTTAAGCCTATGCCCGTAAAACAAAAAGATAAAACCCTGGCGGGGCTTTGCCGGGGTTTTGTTGTAACTATATAAATTGGAGGAAGTAATTTTGGAAGAGTACCTTTCAGTGGGTAAAATTATAAACACGCATGGTGTTAGAGGTGAAATGAGGGTTTTACCATTGACTTCCGATATCTCACGCTTTGATTATTTAAAGCTTGTATGGGTGGAGGAAAATGGGAAGATGGTTCGTTATTTTGTTGAAAAAGCCAGGTACAGTAAACAGTATGTGCTTATAAAGCTTCGTGGTATTGACGATATGGACAGAGCATACGAGCTAAAGGATCATTTTTTAAAAGTGGATCGTAAAAATTCTCGGCCATTAGATGAGGATGAATATTTTATAGCGGATTTAATTGACTGTGAAGTATACGAAAATGATATCCTGCTTGGCAAAGTTACGGATGTTCTTCAGGCTGGCGGAAATGATTGCTATGTGGTTAATGGTCTGTTATATGGCGAAATTCTTATACCGGCCGTTAGTTCTGTTGTCTGTGAGGTAGATATAGAAAATAAAAAAATATCTGTTTTGCTACCCGAAGGGTTGGTAGATAGAAAATGATTTTTGATATTTTAACACTGTTTCCGGAAAGCATTGACAATTTTTTATCTGAAAGCATAATCGGAAGAGCTCGTGATAAAGACATAATAAAAATAAAAGCCCACAATATAAGGGATTTTTCCGCAGACAAGCATAAAAAGGTTGATGATTATCCCTACGGTGGCGGTACAGGTATGGTCATGACACCTCAGCCAATTTATGATGCATGGCAGCATGTTACTAAGGATTTACCTTATAAGCCTAAAACCATATACATGAGCCCTCAGGGAAAGGTGTTAACCCAAGATATAGCCAATGAGCTTAAGAAGGAAAAGCATATAGTAATACTTTGTGGTCATTATGAAGGTATTGACGAACGGATTATTGAAGAAATAATAGATATAGAAATTTCCATAGGTGATTATGTATTAACCGGTGGTGAACTGCCGGCTATGGTTCTTGTTGATTGTATAAGCCGCCTTGTTGAGGGGGTTTTACCATCGGAAGAGGCTTTTTCCCAGGAATCTCATTATGATGGGTTGCTGGAGTATCCCCAATACACTCGTCCACCTGAATTTATGTCGAGATGCGTGCCTGACATCCTGCTGTCTGGACATCATGCCAACATAGAAAAATGGCGTCAAGATAAAAAAGTAGAAAGAACCCGTAAAAAAAGACCGGATTTATATAGGAAGTATATGCGTAAGCTGAAAAAAAATAATCAACCTGATAAATAACGAGGCTAAGATGTCCCCCACCTCTTCGCATATTTTCAACCAGAATGGTTGAAAAATGCCTGGTGGCGGGTACATATTTCACACAACAGGCGGCGAGTCAAAATCTCCCGCATAGGATGCATAGGCGAGCAGCAGGCTCTGCCTGCGACCAGCCTCGTTGAAATGGTGT
This sequence comes from Clostridiales bacterium, assembly GCA_036768735.1. Lineage (GTDB taxonomy): Bacteria > Bacillota > Clostridia > DSM-8532 > DSM-8532 > JAAYGP01. The sequence goes on from DAIPML010000002.1 coordinate 51,123, forward strand.
GTTGAAAATATAGCTTGCTACGCAA
>DAIPML010000106.1:0-10495 GCA_036768735.1 Clostridiales bacterium
ACTAAGAGAATTAAAGATAATGAAAGAAAAATAAACTCAATGGGAAAAGGAGCAATTTCAATGAAAAGAATAAAACCATCCAATATTAAAAAAGTTATTAGGGTAACAGCTCTGTTTATCATTGCTGCTTTACTTGTTACAGTTTATACACCTGTTCAAACTGGAGCGGCTGCTCTCAAGGAGGAGGTAGTATATGTCCGCCTGAACAATGATGGTTCTCTTAGCCAGGTCTATGTGGTTAATAGCTTTCAGTTAGGTCAAGACAATGAAATTCTTGATTACGGTAACTACGAATATGTCCGAAATCTTACTGACAGCAGCGAAATAGAGATAGAGAACGGAAAGGTCACTCTAGAAGCAAATGGAGAACAGCTGTATTATGAGGGTTATTTAATAAACCCCCAGCTACCATGGAATATCTCCATTAAATACATACTTGATGGCAAAGAAATATCGCCGGAAGAGGTGGCCGGAAAATCGGGACATCTGGTTATGTGGATTGAAACAGCAGTAAATCCTCTTGGAAGCAGGGAGTTTTATGACAGCTATGCACTACAAATAGCTATTACTCTTGATAGCAGCCTAAGTAAAAATATAACTGCCAGAGGGGGTACTGTAGCCTCAGCAGGTAGCAATAAACAGGTAAATTATGTGGTTTTGCCGGGGAAAGAGGCTTCTTATGAGCTTAGCTCCGATGTTGAAAACTTTGAAATGCCTGCTATCACCATTGCAGGAGTTCGTCTGAATATAGACTTTGGTATTGATGATTATGATATGTCTGAGCTTAAGGAATTAACTGATGGCATTGTTGATTTAGATGATGGTGTCCAGGAACTTCTTGACGGAATTTTTGATATGAAGACAGGGGTTAGCGAGCTACATGATGGAACTATTGAACTAGGTGATGGCGTTGGTGAATTTAAGGATGGTATACAAGAGCTCTATGAAGGAACAGGTGAGCTTAAGGACGGCGTATCTGAGCTAAAGGATGGAACCATTGAATTAGCTGATGGCGTTGGCGAATTTAAGGATGGTATACAAGAGCTGCTTGAAGGAACAGGTGAGCTTAAGGATGGCGTATCTGAGTTAAAGGATGGAACTGTTGAAATGGCTGATGGCGTTGGCGAATTTGAAGAAGGCATACAAGAGCTCTATAAAGGAACAGGTGAGCTTAAGGATGGCGTATCTGAACTAAAGGATGGAACCATTGAAATGGCCGACGGTGCTTTGGAATTAGTCGACGGTACAACAGAGTTGGTTGTCGGGGTAAATAAATTAGATAATGGTGTTGGTGAGTTTTCTGATGGAATGGATGAGTTATATGATGGTATTTACGAGCTTGTATTCGGTGTTTCTAAGCTTAATGGGGGAATGAACGAGATCACTGACGGCTCAGCAGAACTTAAATCAGGAGTAAACGCTCTCGCTTCAGGTGCCTTAACAGCAGCAAGCGGCGGTTCGCAGCTAGTAGAAGGCTTTGATACATATTTTAATGGGATTATAGGATTAGTTAATAGTCAGTTAGCTAGTTCAGCTTCGGGAATTCCGACATTAGATCGTACGAATTATTCCGCAGTCTTAGAAAATGTAATTTATGGGGAGGCAATAGCCAAAGCGCGAGATACAGTACAATCTGAGGTTTATGCTGCAGCACGGCAGCCTATTATAGAGGCTATCCTCACTGAAATGCACATTCCCATAGAAAGTTATGAATTTTTACCACCGGAACAAAAGGAACCTATTGAACAGGCTGTTAACGCTCAGCTTTCAACCATGGAGAGTCTTATAAACTCGCAGGTTGAAGCTGTTCTTGCGGAAAAAATGCCTGAAATTCGGGCTAAGGTGGCTGAAAACCCGCAAGCACAACAACTGTTAGGATTATTGGAAATGCTTAAAGGCTATGAGCAGCTTTTAGCGGGTCTTAATCAGTATGTGTATGGTGTAAATGGGATAAGCTCCGGTGCAAGTCAACTTTCTACAGGGGTTAACAAATTTCATGATGGTCTGGTTGAATATAAAGGCGGACTGTCAGAATATCAAAGCGGTATAGCGCAATTCTATCAGGAATCCAAAAAACTGGTGGATGGAGCAAATGAGTTAAAAGAAGGCACAGAGGAGCTGCTTGATGGTGTCACCAAGCTGAGAGACGGCGTGGTTGAGTTTAAGGACGGTACTGTTGAGCTTCGAGATGGTGTTATAGAACTATTTGATGGAGTAGTAGAGCTTCATGATGGTGTCATTAAGCTGAGAGACGGTGTGGTTGAGTTTAAGGACGGTACTATTGAACTTCGAGATGGTGTTATAGAACTATTTGACGGAATTGTAGAGCTTCATGATGGTGTCATTGAGATGAATGACGGCGTAATTGAGATGAATGATGGTACTGTTGAGCTTCGAGATGGTGTTATAGAACTATTTGATGGAATGATAGAGCTTCATGATGGAGTAGCTAAGATGAATGACGGTGCCATTGAGTTAAATGATGGTGTAATAGAGCTAATTGATGGTATAGGGGAGCTCAAAGACGGTACCAATGATTTGTACGATGGAGTGGCTGAGTTGAAAGAGGGTACGGGCGAGCTTCACAGTGGAACAGAATCGCTTGATACCAAAATTGTTGATGCAGTGAAAGAAGAGATTGATAAAATGATGGGTAGAAATGCTCCTGTTAAATCCTTTGTATCAGAAAAAAATGGCGAGATTTCAGCTGTTCAGTTTGTAATGCAAACTGAGGGTATCTACATACCGGAGCTGGTGGAAGCTGTGGAAGCTAGCGCCAGCATTGAGCCAAAGCTTACTTTCTGGCAGCGTTTTATCAGCCTGTTCGGGTTCTAAGACATTAAATAATTCTAAGCAAATGTTACTAACTCAACTTTCCCACAGTATTTTAGGGCTATCCTTCTTGGGGGTGCGTTCCAGTGGGTACGCACCTGTATGGGGCGCTTGCCTGAACAGCAGGCTACCGACGGCGGTGTGACATCACACCTCAGCATGTCGGTACCAGCACCTCAAAATACTACTCGCAAGCTGAGGTGGGAAAGTTGAGTTACTAATGATAACCCTTGTGAATAAGATTTTTTTCTGTTCCTGTGGGTCATGATTCCCGGGAAGCCAAAGCCCTAGGTGCTTCAAGAACTGGCGGATGGTATCCCCATCCTCATTGAAGGCAATAATTTAACCTTCAATGAGACTATTTCAAAATGCCACGATTAATAGGTACACACTGATGAGACCTAAAGATTTCCTAAATAGAACATTAGATTATAAGAGGAATACTACTGCGGTGTTTTGAAGCATAAAGGAGTTTCGTTTTACATCTCAACACACTTTTTATTCATACAATACTGTAGAAATAAGGGGGATTTATATTTTTTGGTGTTCTTGACGGTCAATTTTTGTTGTGTTACTCTGATTATGGGAAAAGCAAATTTCTAGTGCGCCGCAGCAAGTTAAAGCAAAAGATACATAAACAGCAAGCTGCCTGGAGGTGAAATTCCCCTAGGCTACTTACCTCATATCATATGTGATGAAGCTATCTTACTATAAGAGACCTCATGTGCTACTAATATATACTTTTATATACTTTTTTTCCGCAGATAATCTGCTTTCGATATGTTGGCGCAAATATTGTATGGAATTTGAAGTTCCATCTTTTGTGTACAAAATAACATTATCCATTTGAATTAACACCTTCTATGCCAGTAACAATGAGGTTCACAACCTCAGGGAGGGATAGCGTATGATTTTTCGCAATAGCATAAAAAGTGTACTCCGCACACCAGTAAAATCTGTTTTTTTCGCACTTTTAATTGCGGTGGCAACGGCTTTTTTGTATCTAGGTGTCAATACATGGGCGGGGAGTGCTGCCATGCTACGCGATTGCGAAGCAAACTACACTACTGTAATCACCATGGAGTACCTAGAGGATTATGGTTCAAACAAGGGAAGTAAAAGCGAAGCCATGCTTGCAGATATTGCGAGTATTGATTTTGACGCAATCGCCGCAAACGAAAATGTACTCCTCTGGCAGCCCTCGGATGTTGTTATGGGTTCTGCGGCTGGCTATGTTTCCACAGCTTGGAATCCCGAATACAGTTTTCCTTGCGTATTTATTGTAACGGGGCTCAGACAATATGCAAAGGATAGCCCCTATTATGGTAAATTGGTAGAAAGCTTATACTCTTTCCGCTCTTATGCGGAAGGACATGCAGTGTTTATTCAAAACAAACCGGAAGATTTTGGGTTTGTGCCTGATCCTAACGCCACTTATGTTATTCATGCGCTAAATCATAGGGCTGCCACTAATGGCTTATCTGTTCAGCTCTCGCCCTTTTATAGCTGGATTTTCCAGCAAGCGGGTATAGACTGCGCAGCGATTAAACCAGTTCAGCAAATAGAATCTACCGGAGCCCTGCATGCAGATGAGAATAATATTTATAATGCAATTGCAAAATATTATACCGCCATGAACAGTTCCTTAACAGTCTGTCGTGTGCAGGAGCTTGGTGATCTTGAGGAATTCCATCAAAACTATTTGCAACCCATTTCAGGACGTCTGTTTACAAGGCAAGAAGCTGAAGAAGGCGCAAAGGTATGTGTAATCTCCGAAACTATTGCCAAGGATCTTGAATCAAATGTAGGCGATGAATTGACTATCCAACTGCCTGATGATGAAAGTGCTACAATGTACGCTTTGGGTGATAAAATGTCCCGCAAGGAGACATATACCATTGTAGGTATTGTCAACTACCATGAAGAGTATTACCAAAACGTCTACACAACGCCTGCTTCTAATTCAGCACGCCCCGTACGTTATTTGTACGATCTTGGTCAGGCAACCATCAAAAACGGCACTGCTGATACTTTTCTTTCTCAAATTAAGCCTCTGCTCCCCGAGCGTATATTCATTGCCGTTTATGACCAAGGCTATCAATCTATAGCTGATGCGTTGAAGGTTATTCAAAGTGCTGCAGCAGCACTTTCTATCATTGCCTTTGTTGTGACGCTTGCGGTGCTGGCCTTCTTTGCCTATATCTTTACAGATAGTCAGAGGGACGCCGTTGGGATTATGCGCTGCTTTGGTGCGAAAAAAGTTGAAGTACGGCTCTATCTGATGGTTGGTGTAAGCTTTATTGCGCTTATAGCTATTTCTGCGGGCATGTTGACAGGAATGCGATACGCTGAGAATTTGATAAAATATGCTTATGAGTTTGTTTCTGAGCTGCAAGTGGTGGATATACGGTACAGCGACGGATTTAGAGGTATAACTAAGGGATTTACACCAGTTGTGATGCTGTCGTACGGCTTTGCCATTGCAGTCGGTATTGGAGTTTTTTTCATCTCCCTTGCCCTTTGCCTCTACTTTGCAGAAAGAACGGTGAGCGGGCGTTTGGTTACAGCTAGGATGCGCGTATGGGTACCCCGATCTCCAAAAAAATCCTCGGTTGCACTGTCGGGTGCGCTTCGCCACGCTACACTCTCCATAAGGCGCGGTAGCGTGAGATCTCTTTTAGTTCCGGTGCTTTGCGCGGCGACACTACTTTTCGTATCCTCGCTTCAAGCAACCCTTGCATCCTACAGAACGGCGCAGAAAGCGCTTTATGAGAACACAGAGCTTTTAGGATATTGTGCACAGATGAACGGAAAGTTTTCGGACAGGCTGAGCATCCGAAATACTCTTGCCCGAAGGCTTGTAAATATAGATCAGCTAAATGATATAGCTTATACATATACCTTAAATTATAGCTATCTTGGCATTTTGATGCATAAGGATGGTTCCGTAGGCCATGTTAAGCCTATTCCCACGCCGAGTAACCCCTTTGAGCTAGAATTTCTAAACGACACCCTTTTATATGAGCCGAACGTCGTATTTACCGATTCGGTGAGATATGCCCCTGAGTTCTATTTCGACGAATTTCGTGCTGATTTCATGACGGAATGGGATGAAGCTCGTTTTTCGAGCCGTGAATGGGAAGAACTACCATGCATTGTATCTTCTCATTTCATGAGCAAGCACGGAATAGAACCGGGTGATACCATACGCGTCTATGTAGAAAATTGTCTTTCTGATTATCAGTACTTTATCGGCATGGATATGCTGGTTGTAGGAAGCTTTACCCGTGTAGCAAACCAAAACAATATCTACTGCCCACTACCGATGGGCGCTTTAAACCCTGCACAATCTTCCCTCAACGAACTCCCATATAACCACTTCACCATCAAAACCGGTTATTATGCTAATGCGGCATCTGATTACTACAGCATGTATAGTAACCACACATTTACACAGCAGCAGATAATCGATATAATGCTGGACATCAAATATATTTCTTCGTTGACGTTTAAAATCAGCGACCCCCAAGTTTTAGGCCGGGTGAAGGACATTCTTGATACAGAAGGCTTTTCAGGTCCCTCCATGATCAATAATATCCGCATATGTGTCGTGATTGAAGATGCACAGTTCAACGAAACACTCAGCTCCATCACACAGCGTAGCAAGTATTTAGAAATTCTCTACCCCGTGCTCCTTGTGATTATATGTATATTAGGACTTATCACCGGTTTCCTTGCTGTCAACAGCCGCCGTGAGGATATCGCACTAATGCGTAGCATGGGTACACATAAGCGACGCATTTTCGCCACGATTTTCGGTGAACAACTTTTGCTGCTTCTCATTGGTACGCTGCCTGCTGCTGCGGTATGGTATGCCCGTGAGGGGGCGGCGCAGCTTGCTACACTTGGAGTTTATGCATTTTTCATCTGCTATGCTTTGAGTGTGGCGTTCTCCACGTTTTTAAAAAATTCCAAGAGCGCGCTATCAATCTTATCGGAGAAAGAATAAGGAGGTTAGTATGAGTATCCTTTCACTTCAGTCTGTAAGTTATGCTTATAGTAACAGATACCAAACCATGGAGGCATTGAAGAACGTTACATGTGCGTTTGAGCAAGGAGTAATATACGCTATTGTCGGCAAAAGCGGAAGCGGAAAGTCCACAATGCTTTCGCTTATGGCGGGGCTGGACATACCCGATGAAGGAGACGTGCTTTTTCGCGGCACATCCACACGTGAGTTAGACTTGGATGCATTCCGTCGTAACGATGTGGCAATGATCTACCAGAGTTTTCGGCTCTTTCCACTTTTGACTGCCCTAGAAAACGTAATGTATCCGATGGAGCTGCACGGCATACGCCCGCGTGATGCAAAAAAACACGCCGAGGAGTACATTAAAAGTGTGGACTTGACAGAGGTAGTGTTCAACCGCTTTCCCTCCATGCTCTCAGGCGGTGAGCAACAACGCGTCGCAGTAGCGCGTGCGCTGGCTATGGATACAGGTATTATCCTTGCAGATGAGCCCACGGGCAATATTGACAGCACCACTGCTCACAACATCATCGCATTGCTTGCACGCCTCGCACACGAACGCAACTACTGCGTTGTGGTAGTCACACACGATACAGACTTACTGGGGTTGATGGATGTTACGTTTCAAATGCGTGACGGTATGTTGGTAAACCTTAGCGGAAGCAGCATAAACGGAAGCAATAAAAAAAGCAGATATTAGAAGTTTACGTCTGAATCGACCTGTTCGGATAAGAACACCGGAAATAAAAGAAACAGATATTAGTAGTAAACGCGACCTGAAATGATTTCCTCGAGACTTTTTACGGGTAATGTAAACGACTTTCCTTTTAAGTAATTAAGTATGGAAGCATCAGTTGTAAAGGGAAATTCCAGGCAAGTGCTCTGCAAAAGCTGTTTTTTAAAACCATATTTCCGGTTAATGCTGTTCTTTCCATACTTGCCGTCCCCTAAAACAGGAAAACCTGCAAATGCCATATGGGCACGGATTTGGTGGGTGCGGCCAGTCACAAGCTCAACCTCAAGCAGGGAAAGGCTTCCGTTGGTTTCGACTACTCTGTAATTTGTTTGTATGGGGACACTTCCCGGGACTTTTTTGTTATATATTTTAACCAAGCTGTTATCCGGGTTTTTTACAAGGAATGCGTTAAGCTCCGCGAATGGCTTTTCAGGGCATCCGATTATAATGCATCTGTATGTCTTCTTTATTTCTCTTGACTTGAATTTTTCGAAAATAATTTCAAGGACCTGCTGGTTTTTCGCCAAAAGCAAAAGACCTGATGTGTTCCTGTCAAGCCTGTGGCATAACGCCGGGAAGTCGTTTGAAGCTGTATCGGAGGGTTTTGCTGTCCTTAAAAGCTTTTCGATGGAGACATCTTTTTCATCTTGAACCGGGATATCTTTGGGTTTGTCAACAATAAGAATATTATCATCCTCATAAACTACAGGAATATTGACATTTTTATTCTTATTTAGAATATCATCAGATAAATAAATCTCTACCCGCTCACCGGCTGATAAAATGTAATTTTCCTTAACACGGCTACCATTAACCTTTACATCACGCTTTCGGAAAGTTTTTAATAATAAGGGATAAAAAAGCCCATCCAGCTCTCCCATAATAAACCTGTCCACACGTTTCCCTGCATCTTTATCGGAAACAATAAAAGTGCGCATACAATACCTCATTCAAGTATGGTTAGCTAAGCTACTAACCAACCAACCAACCAATCAATCAACCAACCAACTAACTAACCAACTAACTAACTAACTAACTAACTAACCAACTAACCAACTAACTAATTAACTAACTAACTAACTAACTAACTAACTAATTAACTAATTAACATATCTTTCCCGTCAAAGCTAAACTAATCAAACTATATATGTTGGGATTTGTCAAGCATATCAAGCTGTGAAAACCGCAATTATATAATTTTTAGAGGTACTTATGTAAGCACATAATGGGGAGGGTGAAAAATGCTTGAAAAAAAAACATTAGATATGCTAACACAAGACAGTGTAAGTCTTAAAAAACAACAATATGCAGCAGTGGATGGAAAAAAATATGAAAAGTCAACTGTAATGAAGAGTGTACGTCAACTCTGCGCATGGTAGAGAACAAGTAGATGACGGGATTATAGAGCTAAATAAGTCAGTGATTATGCTTATATGGGAGATACTCTAACGATGATAGACAATATTAGGTAATTATGACGCATTATGAGTATTGGGCGAAGTAAACGAATAAGAATAAAAAAACAATAAGCACTTTTTCTAACAAGTTTTCAGGTAAGTTTTGTAGGAATGTATTGACAATTATACATACGGACTTTATAATTGAATTATAGAAACCCCTTGCTTAGTAGGGAGTTGAAAAATTGGAAACCCCTTGCCATATAGTAGGGAGCTGAAAAGTAGGCAGTCAAACGACTGCCTTTTCTTTTTAAAAGAGGTTAAAATGAATTCATTACATATTTACTATGTAAAAAATGAGTATATAGAATTCTTAAGAAATTTTGATAAAAAGGTTACAATTATTAAGGACAGTGAGAAACAAAGACCGTATATCGGTATTGAAAGAGAGATGCTGTTCCGGCTACTCTGCCAGGAATCACATCTCTCGCTTGCTTTTGCTGAACCTAAACCTAAACCTAAACCTAAACCTAAACTAAACCTTAAACTAAAACTTACCTTTGCTGATGTGCCCCACAAGCTCGGCTTTTGAGCGTTGCTTGATAACCCAGGCTTCTTTTATTGCATCTTTAAATAAGGCAACACAAGGCGGATCAAGATCGATTTCAATACCTTCTTCACATAACGCAACTATTTGCATACTGAGATCTACAAGCTTCATATGAATATCATTTGTTCTGTCAGAGGCATAAATCTTATCCATGGCTTCTTTGCTGAGCTCCTCAAACTTTTCTTTAGGTGCACCGCATTTTGGGCATACATCCGGAGCCTGTTCACCCTCATAGACAAATCCGCAAACTGAACATTTAAATAACTTTTTCATAATATAACAACCTCCCAAATTTAATCGTCTCGCATGCCTTAGTATTTACCACAACAAAATGGAATTAAACAAAAAAGCCGTGGCTTAAAAAACACAATACATTCGAGTTCATTGATGAAAAAACCTGTTGGAGCATTATGTATAATTACTATGGTTGGTTTAAAATTCTTTTAGGTACCTTATTGCTGCAAAAGTGAACTCGTTCAGCTAAAGCTGAACATCAAGCGTTTTTACGAAGTAAAATACGCATTGGACTTCGGTGGGGGACTCTACCCCCACCGAAGCAAGAATGAAGGTGCGTACCCACTGGAACGCACCACAAGCCTCGACCCGTTAATAAGGAACCCCCACTTATAGAAGTGGGGGTCTTGGAATTTTGATCAATTTTGCATAATTAGTGCTTTTTGTATGGGAATACAGAAAGATAGTCGAAAAGATGTGTGCATCGCTGAGTGAAACCCAACGAATAAAATCCTAAGTTTACTCTACGGGAACATGTATTATTTCAGGAAGTATATTATAGGTTGTAGAATGAAGCTTGCGATTCGAAACGATTACATTGTCTTTCTTTACAATAATATACGCATCCACAATTGCACCGTTCATTCCTCTTTGTA
>DAIPML010000107.1:0-10403 GCA_036768735.1 Clostridiales bacterium
ACGAAAACGGGGAAACCCATGGAATATCAAGCCTGTTTACACTTCCGCTTTTAGAAGGAAGCCATGCCAAGTACAAAAACAGGGGAGCATTGAAAACAGGATATACTTTCAGGTTTGATTTTGAAACCATAGGCGGGTACTTTGGTGATAATGACCATATACGAATAACTCCTACGTTTTACTATGTAAAAAAGGACGGTACTGGCAGACAAGAGGTTGATCTTCATTATCATGCATCATTCAATGGAAAAACAAACTATTATGTGGCATTAATACCGGAGGGAAGAAACAGGGACAACCCATTGTTTATGGAATTAGGCAATAGATTTCGCAATGTTCCTGAAAAAGAAATAAAAGATACAGCAAAACTTCTTGGCATTAATAATATAGATTCATTTAAATACAAAAAAGATAACATAGGCTGGTTTGACAGGATCACTCTTTCTAAATACCAAAGAACATTTATTGGTGCGCAGGAAGGGCTTCCGGATGGAGTGAGTACCGACGCTTCTGCCATGTCCGTGCAGAAATGGTATGGTGAGTATCGCTTACCAAACGATTTGTTTGTTACAACCCCGGGCTTTAATGTGCTTGAATATGGCAGAACCCATAATGGTCTTAGCCTTGGCGGAAAAGAAGACTTCTGGCTTAAGAATGGCTATATTATTGTTAATTTCCGTATAGAAGCGATTAAAAACAATAACTTTGATGAACCATCCTTAAGCTACTGGGGAGCACCCCGCTGCAACATGTTTACCATTGAAGGCTATCAAAAAGAGAAAACCGATTATTATGAAAAGGAATTTATCTTAATGGATGGGGACATTGTTTTCTATGACACTGATGAGCGTTCAACGGATGATTATGAAATGGGGGGTACGCATTAACTTATAGTTCTCGTCACTTCACGGCAATATGTTACCATTGAGGACTATAAGATACAAAAAACTTATTTTTATTAAAAATAAGTTATCTTAATGAATATATAGTCAACAAAAATGCACTAAAAGGTGCATTTTTTGTTGACTATATCATATACTAGTGATATGATTATATTGATAAGGAGGGCGATTGATGAGTCAGTATTATAATCAGGATTATACAAAAGAGGAAATATCCTCAGTATTGCAAAAAATCCAAGAGTGTGTAAGTAACGGTAAATATACAGTAGCTCAGAATGAAAATAGAGCGGAAAATGTCGCCTTCATCCGTGAATATAATCTTACATCCGAGAAACAACGACAAATATTAATGCAAATTGGAGTTGAAGATTTCTGCCATTCGCTACAAAACATGAACCTTGGTTTTGAACATGAAATCTTGTATGTGTTTTGTTCTCAGATAACTTTATTTAATTTTGGTGACGAAGAAAGAACTCTCGATCTATATACAAAGTTTAACATTATTGATTTACCTACAGGTAGCAGAGTAGTAGTTATATCACTCCATGAAAGGAACAAGCCAATAGATTATCTATTTAGATAATCATGTCGAATAAAAAAGGAGGAATCACCATGAAGAATAGAATTGTATTCTGCCCCGAATGTCGGCAAGATGTTAAATTCTCAGTAAAAGAAAAAACTGACTCTGCTAAATTGAAAGGTGAAGTTTATGAGTTCAGTGCTAAAACAGCTTTTTGCGATGAATGCGGGGATGAAGTCTATGTCCCCGAAATTGAAGATGAAAATTTGAAAGCTCTGTATGATGCATATCGTCAAAAACACGGTGTTATTTCACTTGAAGACATCAGAGCGATTCCTGAAAAGTACAACATAGGGAAAAGGCCACTTTCACTTTTACTTGGTTGGGGAGAGCAAACTTTTAGTAGATATTATGATGGGGATATGCCATCAAAGCAGTACTCCGAAATACTAAAAAGAGTGCTTAATGAACCTAGTTATTATTTGGAACTTTTAGAAAATAGGAAGGACAATTTAAAAAGTGAAAAAGCTTTTGAGAAAAGTAAAGCTGCAATAGCTAGCCTTTTAAATATTCCATCTACGCAACAATCGAAACTCAATATAGTTGTAGAGTATTTACTGTCTCGATGCCAGGACATTACGCACCTTTCTTTGCAGAAAGCACTGTATTATGTTCAGGGGTTTTACAAAGCTTTTTTTGGAAGCTTTATATTTGAAGAAGACTGCGAAGCTTGGGTTCATGGGCCTGTTTATCGAGATATCTACAGGAGGTACAGTGGTTATTGTTATAATCCGATAGATAGCATCGAGGAACCAGATATCTCATTAATGCCTGCAGAAGAGAAGGTTCTACTCGATAGCGTTATACGACATATATGCTGCTACAGTGGAAAAACGCTTGAATCTTTTACACATGTTGAAACCCCTTGGATATCAACACGTGGGAATTTGCCAGCTGAGGCATCAACTAACAAAGTAATCCCTAAACAGATTATAGGAGAGTATTTTACTTCAGTAAAAGATAAGTATCGAATGCTTACTCCTGCAAACATAAAAGACTATGCACAGGATATGTTTTCTAAGATCTGACGCAATATTTCAAGACAGCCACCACAAAAATGTGGTGGCTGTCCTTATAAAAAGATGAGGAATTCTGAAATTGTCCTTTCAAAAGAAAAGATAATAGAGAACTTATAAGAAAGTCGGTTGTTTCGTTGTGAAAAATATTTATCTGGTAATAACTGCATGATATAATGTGATTGCAACCCAAAAAGCTAGCATAAAATGTAATATTCGTAATTATTTGAACCTTGAAAACCTAGGCGAAAAGAGCTTAAAGCATTAGTAAAATCAATAGTTTTATGGTATAATTGTATTATTAAAGCCAATGAAGAAAAGGTGATTTTAAATGTCTTTTTGCCGTAATACTTCACAACAAATGAATATATTTGATCCTCTATATAAACTAACTGACAGGGAACAAAAAATACTAAAAAACACTTGGGCTGAGGAATTCAGTAATACAATTTTCCCTTTAATTTCAGAGGAGCGCTTTTCCGTTATTTACAGCAGTAACCCTGCCAGCAGACCCAACAATCCGGTAAACGTATATATGGGGCTATTAATGCTCAAGGAGATTTTTACTCAATCCGATGAAGAGGCAATTAATTCACTGCTATTTGATATCAGATATCAATATGCGCTGCATACAACCAGTTTTAAGGAACAGCCGATATCCAAGAATTCGTTGACTAATTTTCGCACAGCTGTTTATCGTTACAATGAAGAGCACGGTGTTGACCTCATCCAAGAAGAAATAGAAAGCCACGCCAATGAGTTTACTAAATTGCTTAATATTGATGGACGTACAATTCGGATGGATTCTCTCATGACAAGTTCTTCCTGTAAGAGATTATCAAGGTTGGAAATTATCTATTCCTGTGTTAGTCGTCTCATTAATAAGATTCAAAAAATCGGGACAATACCACTTTCGAAGAAGTATAACCCTTATCTGGAAGAAGGGCACCGTAATGAAACCATTTACCGAAGCAAGGATAAGGATATTGAGACAAAACTGACCATTGTCACAGCAGATGCTATCGAGCTATTACATTTATACAAAGATACTATTATTGAAACCAGTGAAGATTTTCTATTGCTTTCACGGATGCTTGGGGAACAAACCAAATTAACCGCTGATGGAAAAATGGAGTTAAAACCATCCAAAGAAATCAGCCCTGTAAGCCTCCAAAATCCTACAGACCCAGATGCTACCTATCGGAGAAAGGGAACTAAAAATTATACTGGTTTTGTAGGCAACGCTGTTGAAAGCTTTAATGAGAAAGAACGAATAATTACTCATTACGATCTTCAGCAAAACACCTATAGTGATCAAAGCTTTTCTAAAGACATCATCGACAAGATTGGTAAGCAGAAGGAAACTACAAAGATTCTTGTGGATGGCGCCTATTACTCCGAAGATATTTCTAAGAAAGCAACGAGTAACAACATAGAGCTTGTTCCAACTAATTTGGTTGGACGTATCGCAAGCAGTGAAAAAACCGGGTACGAAAAATTCAACATTGATGAAGTTATCCACACCGTAAAGAATTGTCCTGCAGGTCATGTGCCTTTAGATAGTAAATACAAAAAAGGAGTTTACCGGGCGCACTTTCAAAAGGAACACTGTGATAACTGCCCACACCAGTCGAACTGCCCAGTCACTAAGCAAAAAAAACAATATCTCTTTGAGGTGTCAGAAACCAAACTCCACTGCGCAGTACAAAGAATCAAAATGGGAACCGCCGAATACCATAAAATCGCAAGCAAACGAGCAGGAGTTGAAGGGATTCCATCCACACTGCGTAGGCAATATGACATAGATAACTTACCTGTCAGGGGTATAGTGCGCTCTAAAATCTGGTTAGGTCTTAAAATCGGGGCAATAAACTGCAAGAGATACATAAAGAGCAGGACATTATCAACCAATAAGGTTTTGTTCTCAATATTGTATGACCATTTGTTGGAAGTATTCTGTTTTCAAAGATCAGCTGCAGCAAATTTGGCTGCTTAGGAAAAAGCTTTAACAAAAATATCGAGTTATTGGGTTACAATCATAATGTAATTACATATTATTTAAACAATACATTTGTCGTAATTTAGTTGGTGACAAATGGTAAGAGTAATTATATACTGTTAAAAGATAAGAAAGAAAGGCTAAAATTTATGTCTCATGAATTCTCAAGAACAGAATTGTTAATTGGAAAAGATGCGCTCAGCAAGCTGAAGCAATGCAAGGTTGCTGTTTTTGGTGTTGGCGGAGTCGGCTCTTTTGTGGTTGAAGGACTTGTACGCTCCGGTGTTGGAAAGCTTGTGCTTATTGATGACGATCTTGTTTGTATGTCAAATATAAACAGACAGCTCCATGCCACAAGTAAAACGGTTGGAAAGTCAAAGGTTGAAGTGATGCGTGACAGGATTCTGGAAATCAATCCAAAGGCTGAAGTGATAACGTTTCAAAGGTTTTATATGCCGGGTTGTGCTGATGAAATAATTGCAGGGGATGAGAACTATATTATTGATGCAATTGATACGGTTACCGCAAAAATTGATTTGATAGTCAATGCAAAAAGACTTGGAATTCCTGTTATAAGTGCAATGGGGGCAGGAAACAAACTGGATCCGACACGGTTTGAAGTAGCCGATATATATGAAACATCCGTGTGCCCGCTGGCAAAGGTTATGCGGCGTGAACTCAAAAAACGTGGAATTAATGCCCTTAAAGTGGTTTATTCAAAAGAAGAACCGATTAAACCTGTTACACCTGAGCAAGCAGAAGAAAATACACCTAATCAAACTGAAGATACTACATCTGAACAAACTGAAATAACTACACCTGAACAAACTGAAATAACTACACCTATTCAAACTGAAATAACTATACCTATTCAAACTGAAATAACTATACCTGAGCAAACCGAAGAAACTATGCCTAATCAAGCTGATAAAAACAGCTGTAGTGAAAGCTCTTTCCTTAAAGGTGAGATAAGCAAACGGGTGGAAAAGCGACAGATTCCGGGGAGTGTATCATTTGTACCATCGGTTATGGGTCTTATTATTGCCGGAGAGGTAATAAAGGATTTAATAAAAGATGCAGACTAATGAAATACATTTTTGCGAGTTTCAGCTTACCTAGGCGCTATGGCTCTGCAAAATGCACGACACTTATGTTGCGTATTTTTAACGTTTTGTGTTAAAAAACATATGCAGAACTATACATCTCATGCAAATGAAGCGTAGTTTCCGTTAATGCATAGTTATCTCGAAATATGAGGGTGCGAACCGTAACCACAAATAATTTTTACACAATTCATGACTATATTAATCATATAAAATACAGATGAAATAATGTATAATATTTATGAAATAGAGACCTGCAGTTAGACGGGTCGTGTTAAGGATGGTGCAGAGCTTGAATAAAATATTGGAATCATACAAAAAAAGCATACAGGGCAAAAAGGCAGCGGTTTTGGGGTTTGGTATAAGTAATAGACCTTTAGCAAAAACACTTGCCGGTTGGGGTGCTAAAGTTACTGTTTTTGATAGAAAGAAAGAAGAAGCATTTGAAGACATCTTAACTGAATACAGGAATTTAGACGTCAAATTTTCTTTTGGAGATAAGTATCTTGATAACCTCAGCGGGTTTGATATAATATTTCGCACACCCGGAATGAGATTTGACATTCCACAAATACAAAAAGAGGTTGCAAACGGGGCAGAGCTCACCTCCGAAATGGAGGTTTTTATGAAGTGCTGCCCGGCTGTCACATATGCCGTTACCGGCAGTGACGGGAAGACCACGACAACAAGCTTAATATATGAGTTTTTAAAAAAAGCCGGATTTAATTGCTATCTTGGCGGAAACATTGGCACACCGCTTCTTGATAGAATAGAAGAAATAAAACCGGAAGACAGGGTTGTTTTGGAATTGTCCAGCTTTCAGCTGCAAACAATGAAGGGCAGCCCGGATGTTGCAGTTATTACAAATATAACACCAAATCATCTGGATCTACATAAGTCAATGGAAGAATATATAGATGCCAAAAGAAATCTCTTCCGGTATCAAAAAAAATCAGACAGGCTTGTATTAAGTTTTGATAACCCCATAACCAAAAGCTTTATTTCCGAGGCAATTGCGAACCCTGCAATATTCAGTGTAAATGAAGAATGTTCCTTTGGCACGTTTATTCATAACAACTGTATTATATACAGGGAAAATTCAGAAGAGAAAGAAATCATACCCATATCCGAAATTAAGCTTCCGGGTATGTATAACGTAGAAAACATAATGGCTGCTGTGACTGCAGTGATTCACGAGGTTGATGTAGATTCAATATGTTATGTTGCCAAGAGCTTTGGTGGTGTTGAGCATCGCAATGAATTTGTTAAAAAAGTCAGAGAAATTTCATTCAGGAATAATTCAATAGGATCAAGCCCAGCCAGGACAATTGCCACCCTGAAATCATTTGATGGCAATGTCGTGTTAATTGCAGGAGGTTATGATAAAAACCTTTCTTATGACGAGATGGGGGCTTTTTTGCCCGGACATATTAAAGCGTTGGTTTTATTAGGGGCGACATCCGATAAAATTGAATCTTCATATTTAAAGCATGTTCAAAGAGAAGGTTTAAAGGCTGTGCCTGTTCTTAGAGCAGACGGCATGGAGGATGCGGTTAAAAAAGCTTATGCCATAGCCCAAAGTGGGGATACGGTTCTACTGTCACCGGCTAGTGCAAGCTTTGATCTGTATGCAAATTTCATGGAAAGAGGTAATCACTTCAAGGATATAGTAAATAAGCTTGACTAAAACATGATATAGCGTGTTAATGCTAATAGGTAATTGTGGAGACATAGGTGAACAGCATTTCGCATAAATACTGGGTTTGAGTTAAAAACAGGTTAAATTTTTGAGTTCTATTTCCTACTCAAAGCTTTAACTCAAAATGCTTAAACATTCAGCGTTTATGCACCTTTCAGTAATTGAGTGGGAAAAAATGCAGGAAGTCCACAATTAGCGGAATAAGCTCTTGCAAATGAAGCGTAGTTACCGTTATCAAAAAACCAAGCCCCCCCACTTCTATAAATGGCGGGTTCTGATTTTACATTTCAGTCTAAGTAGTGTCACCATCTTAGGCCCATAGGCGTATTTTATATGTAAAAACGCTTGATGTTCAGCTTTATTGAACGAGTTCACTGAACAAGCTATATCTAAAAATGCAAAGTGTGTAATCAGAAACTATATCGGTTTATAATTGGAGAAAGAAAAGAAACAAGCTTGATTAAACTCCTGCATATCAGTCCATAATTTAAAAAGATGAAACAAACTTTAGGTCGCTCGGGATGCGGAACATCCTTAGAGGTGAACCATAACGTTTCTTAGCGAAAAAAGGTGGTAAAGCCGCTTTTCAGGAATGTCACAAAAAATTAATATTAAAGTGATGAAAAAAGTGGAAAAGCTACCCTTTTTACTATATTCTTATGGTAAAATAGTAACATCAAGAGATTTGTAAACGGAGGCCTAATTGATGCAAAATATTCCTATTATGAAGAGAATCGTTGAAAATATGGGGAAGGTTATGGTTGGGCAAAGCAGCGCTGCAAAGCTGATGGTTGTTTGCTTGGCATCGGGCGGACATGTTCTAGTCGAGGATGTTCCCGGCATTGGGAAAACAACATTGGCGTATGCTCTCGCCAAATCCATAGGTGTCTCTTTTAATAGAATTCAATTTACGCCTGATATCCTCCCTTCAGATATAACCGGGTTCTCAATGTATAATCCCAAAACATCTGAATTTGAATACAAAAAGGGCGGTATAATGAGCAATATAATTCTTGCTGATGAAATAAACCGCACTTCACCGAAAACCCAGGCAAGCATGCTTGAGGTTATGGAAGAAAAGCAGGTTACTGTGGACGGTGTTGCTTACGCCGTACCTGATCCGTTTATGGTTATAGCGACCCAGAATCCTGTTGAATATATGGGAACATATCCTCTTCCTGAAGCCCAGCTGGACAGGTTCTTAATGAAAGTCACCATGGGATACCCTGACCTTGAAAATGAGATTGATATACTGTTTCGTTTTCAGAAGAACAATCCTTTGCATAGTCTTGATGCTGTTGCTTCCGGTGAACAGATAAAAGAGCTTAGAAATCATGTGCGACAGGTTCATGTTGAAAGGGCAATAGGAGATTATATAGTTGAAATTGTGCAAGGTACACGTCGGATTGAGAATATTCTGCTGGGCTGCAGCCCAAGGGCATCATTATATTTAATGCGTGCTTCCCAGGCACTGGCACTTTTTATGGGAAGGGATTATGTTATTCCTGACGATGTGAAAAGTCTGGTTCTGCCTGTGTTGTCACATAGGATAGTCTTAAAACAGGAGGCGCGAATCAGAAAGGTCACAGTGGAGAGTATATTGTCAGCTATTGTTTCAAATATAAAGGTTCCGGCATAACCTTTTACATCCGGAGGCTGTCATGAAAAAAAGCAGAATCAGTTATTTATTAATATTGCTTTTATCTGTTGTCTATATCTATTTTGACAGCGGTTTTCTTCCATATACTATTTTTTATATTGTGCTGCTTACGCCTCTTGTATCAATTTTATATTTTGTAGTTATTTATTACACATTTAGATACAGTGAGAGTTTGGATAAAAGAGAGTACCAAAAAGGAGAAGTTTTGAGCTATTCCCTTGAAATACACAACAGATCTCCCTTTTATATTGCATATTTCACGGTATTCATGCAAATGGAGGGGCAGATGCTTATAAAAGGAATGAAAACCGAGCATATTTCGCTTAAACCCTTTTCACGTCAAAGCTTTAGCTTTAGTGTTCCAATTTTATACAGAGGGAAATACAAAATTGGCATATCAAGAATTGAAATAAGAGATTTTTTGAACTTGGTGAGCTTTTATTATAAGCCAAAAGTTGAAAAACAGATAAGCGTGTTCCCGCGCATATTACCAATGGAGGAGCTTAATATTCCATATATAAGGGTTTTGGAAAATGAGTATTTATCTATAGATAAAAACAGAGGTAGCACTGAAATAAGCGATATTCGTGATTATTTGTATGGCGACAGCCTGAAAAAAATCCATTGGAAGCTATCTTCAAAATTCAACAAATGGTTGATAAAGGAAACAACAGCATCTACTGAAAAAGAGTTTTGGATTCTAATAAATCTTGAAAAGCTGTCAGGGGATTATGAGGAAATTTTAAAGTTAGAGGACAGGACGATTGAGGTGTTTGTTTCCTTAGCACGTGTATTCATAAGATCAGGTGTTGTTTTAAAGGTGTGTTTCTATAAAAATGAAGAAACCTGTTTCACATACTCGGATATGAACGGTTTTAAAAAGCTGTATGATTTGTTTTCTTTTATACCCTTTGACAGAGAAGTTTCATTTATAGATGAAATGAGTTTTTTCATGGAAAGCATGCGTGAGCCGAGAAGCGTTTTGCTTTTTACTCCTGTTTTCAATGAAAGATACCTTAACTGCATAAACAAAATAAATGCTTTCGGGCACGATGTCTCTCTTTTTTATTGCAAAGCAGAGAGTGGCGAAACGGAGACAGACATTGAGAGGGTTCTCGAAAAGGAGCTGCCCGAGATTGGAATAAAGGTTATGAATATGTACAAAAATATGGAGCAGCTAAGCGAGGAAAGTAGCTGGAATGAAGGTAAAGCGTCAGCTGGTGATGGCTGAGATTTGTTAAAATTGTTTCGGTTTTTATATTGAGAAAAAGGTTGAAATTATTTCTGCAAAGCAAGTAAAATCAGGGGTTGCAGAATTTCGCAATAAACCATGAACGCTATTATAGAAATGGTAAAAAATATGTAGGCATTTCTAAACCGGAGAGGCTGTATTCAATGAGCGCTTGCGCGAATTGTGCGCCAAAACGCGGGCGCTGAAAGCGCC
>DAIPML010000108.1:0-1992 GCA_036768735.1 Clostridiales bacterium
GGGTGAGGTCATGATAATGAAAGAGAAAATTACTGTTGGACTTGTAGGCTTTGGGAAACGCGGGAAATCACTTCTGAAAAACATATTGATACCCATGACGAGCATGGATATTGAAATAAAGGGAGTATGTGATTTATACGAGGATCGGGCACGCTTTGCAGCCGATTATGTCAGGGATGCCATTGGCATTGAGCCTTTCTGCACAACAGACTACCGTGACATTACATCAATGGATGGTTTGGACGCTGTCATAATTATGACAGCGTGGGAATCTCACATACCGGTTGCTCTCGATGCAATGAAATCGGGCAAATATGTAGGGTTCGAGGTTGGAGGCGGATATTCGCTGGATGACTGCTGGAAGCTGGTTCACGTCTCGGAAGATACGGGTATGCCCTGCATGCTGTTTGAAAACTGCTGTTATGGGCGTCGTGAAATGATGGTGTTGAACATGGTGAAGCTGGGTATCTTTGGAGATATCATGCACTGCTCCGGAGGTTACCACCACGACTTAAGAAGAGAGATCTCAACGGGAGAGGAAAATCGTCATTATCGCCTGCGCAATTACCTGAACAGAAATTGTGAAAACTACCCTACGCATGAGCTGGGTCCAATTGCTCAGGTTTTGGATATTAACAAAGGAAACCGCATGATTTCACTAACATCGTCTTCTTCTCGCTCGCAGGGACTGCATGACTACATTATCGCAAACAAGGGCGCAGATTCGCCGCTTGCAGGTGTTACTTTTGCACAGGGTGATGTTGTTACAACAACAATTAAATGTGCAAAGGGGCAGACCATCGTGCTAACACTCGACACGACCCTTCCAAGGGCATACAGCCGCGGGTTTACTGTCCATGGTACAAAGGGAATGTATGCTGAAGATACCGATTCCATCTTTATTGATGGCGTTCATAATTCATTCGATGTGAAGTGGAAGGAACAATGGGGGAATGCTTCTCAGTATGAAGAAGAATATGACCATCCAGTGTGGAAAGAGTATAAGAAACAAGTTGTCGGCGGTCATGAAGGTATGGACTGGCTTGTATTCCGTGCATTTGTCGAAAGTGTGAAGGCTGGAACACAGACTCCAATTGATGTGTATGACACAGCCGCACTGATGTGTATCAGCGCTTTAAGTGAAGAATCTATTGCATGTGGAAGCATTCCGGTGCCCATTCCCGATTTTACTAATGGCCGCTGGATGGAAAGACATGATAGCATTCAAAGCAAATAAAGCCTGCTCAATATATTTAAGCAGAATATTTTAGGGAGGCATGACATTGAAAGATATTCAAGAAAAAATGTATTTATTAAAGAATAATAAAGTAGTAAACTGGCATGAACATGTATGGCTTAAGCAGGGGACAGGGGAACTCAATGAGAATGGGTGCCATAAGCTGGTTCGTGATGCAAAACTGGCGTACATGGACTATCTTGTGTGTTCTACACCTATTTCTGGTGGATCACCGAACCCCGAAGAAACAAAAATCTGTAATGATGCGGTTGCCAAGGCTATGAAGCTTTATCCCGAAACAATCAAAGGTATGGCCTTTATAAATCCGGGATACACAAAGGAAGCGCTTTATGAAATAGACAGATGTGTGAAAGGTCTTGGTATGATTGGCATTAAGCTTTATAACCATTATTTCGCATCTGATCCCGTCATCTATCCGATCATAGAAAAATGTATTGAACTTGACATACCCGTTCTGTTTCATGCAGGCAAACTTATGTCAAGACCAGAAAGCCAGCCATACCTGTCTAACGGTGAGCATTTCGCCATGCTTGCAAATAAATATCCTGAAGCAGTTATCATTCACGGACATATTGGCGGTGGAGGCGATTGGCTATGGTCATTGAAAGCAATGGCTGACTCACCGAATGTATTCACAGATATAAGTGGTAGTGTCCATGATTCGGGAATTATTGAATCTACATATGAAATGATGGGAGCGGACAGAATGCTATTCGGAACAGACATGAGCTTTC
>DAIPML010000108.1:2092-10403 GCA_036768735.1 Clostridiales bacterium
ACATATGAAATGATGGGAGCGGACAGAATGCTATTCGGAACAGACATGAGCTTTCCTTCAAGTCTCGGTAAAATATTGGGTTCAGATATTCCGGAGCAAGATAAAATTAAAATACTGAATAATCCTAAATTCGAAAAGTATCTGGAAAGGGGTGTATGACAATGATTATTGACATTAATACCTATATAGGACACTGGCCATTTCGAAAACTAACCCATAACACACCTCTCCAGCTTGGCTGTATTATGGATAATGCCGGTATAGATCTTATGTGCGTATCAAACCTCAATTCCATATTTTATAGGAACAGTCAGGATGGAAACAAAGAGTTATTTAAGCAAATACAGTCAAGTGAAATCTATAAAGATAGGTTTCTGCCCTTTGCAATTATTAATCCCGCATATCCGGCTTGGGAGAAGGACTTTTTGCAGTGTATTGATAATTTTGGAATGAAGGGGCTTGAGCTGTATCCCTATTATCATAATTATCGATTGACTGACCGAGCAGCTGTAGAGCTGATTAAATTAGCTACGCAGAAAGGCATACCGGTGCATCTGCCGTGCGCATTAGAAAACCACAGGCAAAGGCACTGGTTGGATGTAAAGGAAGATATAACGGCTGACAGCGTAAAAGGAATGCTTTCCCTATGCCCGGATGCCGATATTATTATATCAAACGGTCAAACAGCTAGGATGTATGAAGAGCTTCAGCCAATAATTAGCGAAAGAAAAGGCAAAGTATATTTTGATTTTTCCAGAGTAAATGCGATTGATGCAGCATTTGACAGCTTAATACATTCAATAGGTACAGAACATATAGTGTTTGGATCAGCCATGCCATTCCAGTATATTGATACACAGATGGTGAAGCTTCATTTTTCAAAACTGGTTCAGAACGATAAGGATAATATCATGTACAAAAATCTGCAGGAATTGTTAAATCTTTAAGATTTGTTTTGTTCACGCAAGCAAAAAAATAAAAAAATAGAGGTGGATATTATGAGTGAATTAGCATTGTATGGAGGAGAGAAGACAAAAACAACCCCTTTTGGGACCGGAAAAAGGTTTGGGGAAGATGAGCTTAAAGAACTAAAAGAAGCCCTGGATCAAAACACACTCTTTTATATGTCGGGTAAAAAGGTTAAGCAATTTTGTAAAGATTTTACTGAGATGTATGGAGCAAAATACTGTGTACCCGCATCTTCCGGCACCGCTGCCATTCATGTAGCATTAGGTACTGTTGGGGTTTCTGCAGGAGATGAAGTTATTACTTCACCTATTACCGATATGGGGACTGTTATTGGGATACTGTATCAGAATGCTATTCCTATATTTGCTGATTTGGATCCCAATACATATAATATGGATCCTGAATCGATTGAATCAAAAATTACCGAAAAAACAAAAGCTATACTTGTTGTTCATCTTGCCGGAAACCCTTCGGATATGGATGCTATTATGGATATAGCCCGCAGGCATAACATCAAAGTTATCGAGGATTGTGCCCAAAGCTATATGTGTTATTATAAGGGTAAACTCGCCGGTACAATAGGTGATGTAGGATGTTTTAGTCTTAATAATTTCAAGCATATTTCAACAGGAGACGGAGGAATGTGCCTGCTGAACGATGAAGAACTTTACAAGAAAGCATTTAAATTTGCAGACAAAAATTATGACAGGTTTACTAAGGATGCTTCTGCAATGAGAAGAATAGAGTTTTTGGCTCCAAACTACAGAATGAATGAGTTGCAGGGTGCAGTTGCAGTGGCTCAACTAAAAAAGCTTAAATGGATATGTGATAGAAGAAACACATATGGTGATGGAATTACTGAAGGAATAAAAGGACTTCCTGGTATATACCCACATAAAATCACTGAAGGCGGGAAATGCTCTTACTGGTTCTATATGCTAAGGATTGATGAATCAGAGGCTAGCGTTAGCAGAGATGAATATGTTCGTGCATTAACAATGGAAGGAATTCCATGTTCAGCAGGCTACATACCCGCTTGTGTGTATGAATATGATCTGTTCGTTAATAAAAATGCGTATCCGGGAAGCGACTGTCCTTTCGGATGCAAGTTTTACGGGAAGGACATAACATACGGAAAGGGTCTTTGCCCAACTGCTGAGGAAATTCTTGCTACAACTATTAGATTGAATGTAAATGAGTTTTATACAGAAGACGACTTGAGAGATACAGTGAAGGCTATGCAAAAAGTATCAAAATATTTCAGCAGCAGAAAATAACGAGGCTAAGATGTCCCCGCTCCATCGCATATTTTCAACCATTCTGGTTGAAAATGTAAAAGAAAAAGTTGCTTCACTGCTTTATGTGAAGCAATCACAATAATGATAATTGAAAACAATTTTTAAAGCCGATATAAGTAATAGTTTTTTACGTATATCGGTTTTTTGTGTCGCAGTTATTGTTTTTACAACTCATTGTTTATACAACAGCTATAGAAACATCTTTCAATTTGCGATACAATGAAAAAAGAACTTTTTCTTCTGAAAGAGCATATTTCAACGAGCGGTTGCAGGGATTGTGCAACGATTGTATTCGGTGAGGTTTTATGAAACGAGGCATTAACAGCTTCCAGCTAAAAATTATTGCTATTATTTTAATGGCTATTGATCATACCGGGGCTATACTATTTCCGCATATTTTGGCGTATCGCATAATTGGAAGGCTTGCGTTTCCCATTTTTGCGTTTTTAATTTCTGAGGGGTACAGGCATACTCGGTCGGTAAAACGTTATATGTTAAGGCTTGCTGTGTGCGCGGTTTTGTTCCAGGTGCCTGACTGGTTTTTTGGAGTTCATTATGGGCTTAACATATTTGCAACCCTTTTCTTTGGTCTATGCGCCATTTTGGCTTTCGACAAATTGAAAGACCACGGTGTTGTTTTGCCGTGGATTGCTGCCTTTGCTATTGCGATTATTGCAGAATCTATCGGTTCTGACTATGGGGCATATGGTGTGTTTTTGATATTGACGCTTTATCTATCTTCCGGAAATATTTCTAAAATGATAATAGGCGTTGCTGTTCTCCATGCTGCATATGCTGCCTATGAGTTAATAAGCTCCTATATATCCAATGGAGTAGCAGTGTTCAGCCATTACCTTCAGATTTATTCCTTGCTTTCGTTACCGATTATAGCTTTATATAACAATGAGCGAGGTAGAAAAATGAAATATTTTTTCTATCTGTTTTATCCTCTCCATTTAATTGTTTTATACATAATTGATATGCTCATATCATAAGCTTTGAATTCCAGTTTAGAATTCCACACCTGCTAATGCTTCAAAATCAAAACTTGAATTATTGTGTTAATCAGCTATAATTAAAACATGATTTTAGTGCAGAGACTTATTCTTCTAACTTAATGAACGCATGCTTGCTATGAGGTGTCGGATGGATCGAATAAAAATTTTCAGAGTACGTTTTATACCAATGGAAGAGGTTGACATATCAAACGATGAGGTTTTGTTTCTTGATGATGATATAATGGTAACGCGATGGGATCCAATTCATCCAAGGATGGATTTTGCTAAGGGATACTCCTGTACCTACCTAAAGAAAGGTTACAAGATAAGTAAGGTTATGAATAAGGATATGGAGCTGAAATATTGGTATTGCGATGTTATCCATGCCGAAATAGATACTGCCGTGAAAACTTACAGGCTTATTGATTTGCTTCTAGATGTTAAAATATTGCCAAATGGAAAGGTCCTTGTTTTGGATTTGGATGAGCTTGCATTTGCCGTGGAGAATCAGCTTATAACTCATAGCCAGGCAGGTCAATCATTAAGGCAGTGTAATAGTTTGCTTGAGCTCGTTTATTCAGGAGAATTAATAACAGAAGTAGAGAGTATATTTTATAAATATTGTAAATAAAGTGTAGTCTCTGTTGTTATTAACTCAACTTTCCCACCTCAGCTTGCGAGTAGTATTTTGAGGCGCTGTTACCAACATGCTGAGGTGTGATGTCACACCACCGTTGGTAGTCTGCTGTGCAGGCAAGCGCCCAAAATACTGTGGGAAAGTTGAGTTATTAAGCTTTATCTCAAAACATTGTAGGATAGTCAAGTTAATAAAGTTTAGAATAATCAAGATGCAGTTTTTATGTGGCAATAAAAATATGCTTAAACTACTTTCTCGAAGACTTATTAAATCAAGATGACATAAATTTCATTAGAAAGTCACCTTGTGACTTGCTGAAAAATAATTATATTATGGGGAGATGATAGAATATGAAGCCTATTTCTGACGAATACAGATCAGCCAGGAAGTTGGCACTAAAAGAATATGCAAACAGTGTTTCCCAAGGTCATAACGGATATCTGCCTTTTTTGGACGGTATTCTTAAGAATATAGAAATTGTATCTGAAATTGATATAGGGACTGTTGATGTGCCCCTTAAAAAAGTTAAGGGTACATATACCTATCTTAGGAGCATCTCCTTTGCCCGGAATTTCATGCCTTTGATGGATGACTACACGGAATTCTCGTTAAAATGGGATGCGGTTTATAGAGCTCAAATAGATGAAGGTCTCAGGGATCCTATAAAGGTATACGAGTTTCTTAACTGGTTTTATGTTGTTGAGGGAAATAAACGTGTAAGTGTTTTAAAGTACCTGGATGTTTTCAGCTATAATGCAGAAGTAACACGCATGATCCCAAAATACGATGAGCACAACAAGGATATACGCATATACTATGCGTTTATGAGGTTTTATAAAAACACCGGTATTAATAGGATATGGTTTTCTGAGGAAAGAAGCTTTGACGAGCTCTGGAGGTTAATTAAACATTATGAACAACCTAGTGGTTTGGCAAAGGAAGTGAATAGGTTTAAGTATTTCTTGAATGCTGTATACGAGGTGTTCAGAAAAGTATACTATGATTTGGGTGGCAACAAGCTTCCCATTACTACAGGAGATGCATTTCTTGATTATATTAAGCTAAATGGTGTTCCTACGCATTATTTTGAAGATGAGCTAAGGCCTTCTCTTAAAAGCTTTATAATAGAGCTGGACAGTTTTGAGAGAAAATTGGATATACAAACCGAGCCGGAGCTTAAGGAAGAAAAAAATATTTTAGGTATTCTCTCGAGTATTATGCGTCATGAAGATAAGGTTAAGGTTGGTTTTGCATTGGCAAAGGACATAAAAACATCCAGTTGGTCATATGCCCATGAACTGGGGCGTATGCATCTTCAGGAGGAAATGAAGGACCAGGTCGAAACGGTTAGTATTGATAATGTGCCTGAGTCCATAGATGCGTATGCCAAGCTTTTGGAGCTTGTTAAGCAAGGCTGCCATGTTGTATTTTCAACCACACCGCTAATGATTAATGCGACTCTAAGAGTGGCTATGGAATATCCCGATGTTATATTTTTAAACTGCTCAAGTATGTATTCCTTCAAGCATGTAAACACCTATTTTGGTCGTATACATGAAGCCCGATTTTTGTCAGGTGTCATAGCAGGCTCAATGACCTACACTGACAGACTGGGATATATCGGGACATGCGCGACGCCTGAAGTTGTTAGTGGGATTAATGCGTTTGCCCTTGGAGCTAAGCTTGTAAACCCCAAAGCAGAGATTTATCTCGATTGGACAGGGAACTGGGATAATGCAGAAAGCTCTATTAATGCCGGTACACGATTACTACAAAAAGATGTGGACATTATTTCCCACCATAACACACTGGCAAACCGCAAATTTTCTAAGGAATATGGCGTATATACTGTAACTTGTGATACGGAGGAGGGTCTATGCAGACCACTTAATTATCTTGCCGTACCGGTCTGGAACTGGGGGATATTTTATGAAAAAATGGTTCGAAGCATATTAAATACAGGCCTTCGCTCAAATGCTGGTACCCTTACATCCGGCAAAAAGCAGACTCTTAATTATTGGTGGGGGATGGATTCCGGTATACTTGACTTTTTCTATTCTAAGCGTCTGGTTCCAAGAGAAACACAAAGGCTTACCGAGCTTATTAAATCAGCAATTATTAACAGAGAATTTAATGTATTTACAGGGCCTTTATATGACAAAGCCGGCAAGCTTCGACTTAAAGAAAACTGTTTGGCAGCTCGTGAAGAGATATTATCAATGGACTGGCTTTTGGATTTTATTGATGGTGAAATACCCGAAGGTTTGGATAATAGTTTTCTAACAAATCTTTCAACAGGAAAAACAACATGAGGTACTGCTCTCCCGTACATCAGATACAATACGCAGGTAACCGAGGAGACACAGGTGAACGCGATATTTGGTTATGGGAGAAGCCCGCTTTAGATATCTAAGATATAATAACCATATCCATTTACAATAGTGGTTTTATTGTAAGTGGATATTCTCTCCTGACGGGTATAATTCATGTGCATATGACCGTGAAACATATGCGGTGGCTCATATTTATCCAATAGTTTTATAAAGCTTTTGAAACCGGTGTGGCAAAGGTCTTCACCGTCACAAATTCCAAATGGGGGTACATGTGTAACCAATACATCCAGACCTTTATTTTTGTGGATTTTACGCTTTAATTTCTTGACGCGTGTTTCCATTTCCTTCTCAGTATATTGATGTTGGCGGCGGCTGTATTTCATGCTTCCACCCAAACCTGCAAAGCGGTAACCCTTATAGTTTACAACAAGATCCTCTATGCAATCACATCCTTCGGGAGGATGACGCTGATAGGTTGTATCATGGTTCCCATGCACATAAAACAGCGGAACATGAATCATTGTAACCAAAAATGACAGATAGCTTGACTGTAAATCACCACAGGAAATGATAAGCTCAATATCCTTAAAACGTTCCGGGTCAAAGTGATCCCATATATATTTGCTTTCTTCGTCTGCTACCAGTAGTATTTTCATTTCTAATCTCCCAGCTCCCTTACTCACATGTGATCACGTTTTGCTTACAAAATGCAGCACAATTGGCAGTACGCAGATGTCACATATGAAACTTCTTTTGAAGATACACACGGAACTCTTCATTGCTCTGAACAAGAAATAAGAAAATTGCCATTGGAATTAAAACTCCGGACACAATTAAAGACCAGAATAATGATAAATTCCCGTATACAAAATTATTAATTATAAGCTCAATACCAATACAAAATAAACTCAATGCCATAAGAATAAGCCCATACAGACCCGCTCTCTTAAAGAATTTAAATCTTGACAAAATAAGAACAAGGCATGTTTTGATGAAAAGTAGAGTCAGAATAGGTAGTGCAAGCTTAAAAAACCAGCTGGATTTTGTGGCTTGTTCTAAAAGATTAAGATAAAGTGCTGTACTTATATATCCTATCAATGCAATATATCCGGGTTTTTTATGGCCAAAGATCGAAAACAAAAGAAAATAGACCCAAATTAATAAAAGGGATGCGACAGGGAACACTGACCAAGACAAAAACCCTCCCGAATACAAATCGAGTGATATTAAAAACAAAACAATTGAATATATGTCGATGGTCAGAACTTTCATAAAGCTGTAATGCTTCATTAATGCGGGATAAGCCATTAAAACCCATATAAGAAGAAGCGATGCCACAGGATAAAAGGACCAGCTTAATCCTGAGCTTCTTCGAATATCCACCATAAGGCATACGATTGCAGGAATTACCAAAATAAATGTCATTAAATAAACAAAGGTTTTGCTTGGAACCAGATTCACATGCCGGGTTTTCGATTTTTGTATACGCTCAGGATAGCTCCTTTGTGAGCTCTCGTCAGTATTATCAGGAAAATATACCGGTGTGGAGCATAAAGGGCAGGAATCTATATTGCGCTCCAGTTCGACGCCGCATTTAACACAATATGCCATTAAGTATCACCTCATATATTGCTTTCAACAGTAACATGAATCCCCATTTTCACAAGCCTTGTAAAAAAAGCTCTCTCCAGCTCCGGAACCTTTGTAAGTCGCCCAAAGCTAATATAAATTTTGTCTCCAAAGCCGGTGACGGAACAACCGGTTTTGTTAATAGGACCAGGTCCTGGAACAAAATCAATTCTCTCAACATATTTCATCATCTCTTCAGGGACGGTTACTTTACCCAGATTAGAGATGGTGCCGGAGTAAAGGTTCTCACCCAGTCTGCTATATAACAGGGGAGTAAACAGTTTTTTTATAAATAATGGTATAACACGAACAATGAGATTACGTTGACCTCCGACATTCCGACTTAACTGCCTGCTAATGGATTTTTCGTTTATTTCAGTCATCATGCTTAGATTAACAATCTTTAAAATTTCATCAAAGGTGTAATAACCAAGCCGCGGATCTATC
>DAIPML010000109.1:0-10379 GCA_036768735.1 Clostridiales bacterium
TTTTGCAAGCAAAAATGCGGTTTGGCGCACAATTCGCGCAAGCGCTCATTGAATATTGATTCCACTGCAAAAGTCGCAAAGTGACTTTTTGGATGCAAGAAATCTTGATTCTAAAAATTTTCTTAGAAAATTAAAGCTTAAATTTGCCCAATATGTTAAATTTGGAGGTTTTATATGAACAAGCAGGAGCTTAAAAAAATCGTATGTGACACGATAGATAGTTGTAAGAATGAGATTTTAGAGATTGGAAAAAAAATACTCGAGAACCCGGAGCTTGGTTTTAAGGAATTCGCTACTTCCGAAACAGTGAAGGAGGAATTTACAAAGCTAGGGCTGGAGTACAAGGATAAGCTTGCGCTCACAGGTGTTAAGGCTTATTTAAGAGGAAAAGAAAGTAAAATTAAAGTTGCTGTAATGGGGGAAATGGATGCGGTATTATGTCCTATGCACCCATATGCCGACAGCAAAACGGGCGCAGCACATTCGTGTGGTCATAATACTCAAGTCGCTGCAATGCTGGGTGCGGCAATTGGGTTTGTTAAAAGCGGTGTAAAGGAATACCTTGACGGAGATGTGGTATTTATGGCTGTTCCGGCAGAAGAATTTGTTGAGCTGGAATACCGTGAGCGTTTAAAAAAGGAAGGGAAAATTTCTTTTTTGGGTGGAAAACAGGAGCTGATTTATGTCGGAGCCTTTGATGACGTGGATACGGCCATGATGGTGCATTGCCAGCCAAACACTCCGGAGCGTAAGTCATTTATAGGGGGCAGCAGTTCAGGATTTATAGGCAAAACGATCCGGTTTAAAGGAAAGGAAGCCCATGCCGGTGGTGCGCCGCATGACGGGGTCAATGCCTTGAATGCCGCAATGGCTGCATTAATGTGCATTCACGCTCAAAGAGAAACTTTTCGAGATGAGGATCAAATAAGAGTACATCCAATAATTACAAAGGGTGGAGACTTAGTTAATATTGTTCCTGCTGATGTCAGAATGGAAACTTTCGTAAGAGGGAAAAACATGGGTGCGGTTTTGGATGCAAACAAGAAAGTAAACAGAGCCATTCAAGGCGGAGCATATGCTATTGGTGCAGATGTTGAGATAACTGAATTCCCGGGGTATTTGCCTATGGTTCAGGAAGATACAATGAGTGAATTATTTAAAAACAATTCAATACAGCTTATAGGGGAAGAAAATATTATCGAAGGAATTGATATGGTGGGTTCCACAGATATTGGGGATCTGGGAAGCGTTTTACCTGTTATTCAACCTAATATGGGAGGCGTTATCGGAGCAGCTCACAGTCAGGATTATAAAATTGTTGATGAAGAAGCAGTTTACATAATACCAGCAAAAGCAATGGCAATGACCGTAGTTGATTTACTGTGGGATGGTGCAAAAGTAGCCGGCGAAATAAAGAACAACTATAAACCTCAGTTTACAAAGGAATCCTATCTTAAGTTTATGGATGATATAGTAAAAGCGTAAGCAATGAAGCAGCGGGTGAACCCGCTGCTTCATCTAAACTAAAAAACTACTATTTTTTCAATTGCTTTTTTGTAAAACCTCAAGCCACGTTATTTTGCCTCGCAAAAAAATGGGTATAAGCAATTTCTTCTGTTATTTTAACAATTATATATTAAAATCCACCCGAATCACGAACCTCTTCTTTTGCTTTTAGGTTTTCCCAGTATCTCTGAAAAAATTATACCGTTCAAAATATTCTCTCTATCGAAAGAAAGCGGGCACTCGTTTTCACCTATTGCTCCTTTATATATTAAAGATTCCTCGTCTGCTTCAAAATTAGATATAGTTCTTCTGTCATCAGGCATACCAGAACTAAAACCACTAGGGTTTGTAATACCCCTCTTAGTAGGTGCCGACTGATACTCTGGATAGCTTTCGATAGACTGCGGAACGATATAACCGGTTCGAGATGTGTTATTCGAACCCTGATTGTTTTTTTTCCTGTAAATAACTTCCCGATACATGTTATTTATAAAAACCACCACCTTTGATTTCACTACAGGAGCCCACCTGTTGGAAAGCTGAGTTAATGAGAAAATCACTTTTTAGGTCCCGGAGTTGTTGATTCTGGTTTACCCATATTTGAAATTGCGTTCCTCATCTGAGTATCAGAAATAACGTTTTGCATATTATAGTAATCCAAAACTCCAAGTTTTCCTTCTCTTAGTGCTGCTGCCATAGCTTTCGGAACCTCTGCTTCAGCTTCAACCACTTTAGCTCTCATTTCCTGAACAGATGCTTTCATCTCCTGTTCTTTTGCTACTGCCATGGCTCTTCTTTCTTCGGCTTTTGCCTGAGCAATACGCTTGTCGGCCTCTGCTTGATCCGTCTGAAGCTGAGCACCTATATTCCTGCCTACATCAATATCAGCTATGTCAATCGAAAGGATTTCAAAAGCCGTTCCTGCATCAAGACCTTTCTCTAAAACTGTTCTTGAGATTAAATCAGGATTTTCAAGGACATCCTTATGGGATTCAGATGAACCGACAGTTGTTACAACACCCTCACCAACACGGGCAATAATGGTTTGTTCACCTGCTCCTCCAACAAGACGGTCAATGTTTGCGCGTACGGTAACTCTTGCCTTTGCCTTAAGCTCAATGCCATCCTTAGCAATTGATGCAATTATTGGCGTTTCAATAACCTTTGGGTTTACACTCATTTGTACAGCTTCAAGAACGTCGCGACCGGCAAGATCGATTGCTGCGGCTCTTTCAAACTCAAGCGGTATGTTTGCGCGTTGAGCTGCTATAAGGGCATTAACCACCTTATCTACATTTCCACCGGCTAGATGATGTGCCTCCAATTTATTAATTGAAGCTTCAAGGCCGGCTTTCTGAGCCTTAATTATCGGATTTACTATTCTTGATGGAATTACCCTTCTAAGCCTCATACCAACTAATGTGAAAATGCCAACCTTTACGCCGGCAGCGGCGGCTGAAATCCATAAGCCAACGGGAACAAAACTAAAAAAGAAGGACAAAAATACTATTATTGCGACGATAATTAAAAATGCGGCAAAAAATGGTCCTGTCATACAAAAAACTCCTTTCAAATTAAAATTATACTAAAATTATACCAAAATTATACTACTATACTCTCGACAACAATCCGACGTCCGTTTACTTTAACGATCTTAACCCTTGTGCCATTGGGAATATATTCGCTATCGGAGACAACATCAAGCTTAATGCCGTCAAATTCCGCAGTGCCTGCAGGACGCAGTATAGTTACTGCTATGCCCTCTCTGCCCACAAAATATTCGAGATCCTCTGTTCCAATGTAACCTGATTCTTTATCTAATTTCTCATTTAGAATCAAGGTTTTTGAAAGACGCCCCTTTGTTGAAGAGTGTAATATTACTGTAAGCACCATGCCCAGTATTACAAGGAGAATTATAAACATAAGAAGAGCTTCAAAGGGCGTTGAAGCAGTAATAAGAATGCCCACAACCAATAAAACAAGCCCTATCCCTCCAGATATGCCAAAACCCGGAGAAAACATCTCAATAATAAGGAAAACCAGCCCCGCAATAAGAATTATCAATTGATATACTTGGATGCCACCTAGAAAACTAAAAATACCCATTAAAACACCCCCTAACATTTCAATTTGTGTAAGCTTTGCACCACGAGATTTCTTGTACCCCAGATGTCATTTAAACTTTTTGCAGTGTAGTCCCGCCACCAAGCGTTTTTCAACCAGAATGGTTGAAAATACGCGAAGAGGTGGGGCGGGGATCCATCTTAGCCTCGCTATATTCAATTATACAGATAAAAAAGCAAAACTCATAAACCTACCTACAAAATTATTATATCATGATTTCGAAGAAATCGTGATATAATTGCGCATATGATCACGTTTTGTGTGCAAAACGTCACCTGAAAAGCTGACCGCAGGTCATCTTTCTCTGCCTTCGGCAGAAAATTTCGCATGCGCATCAATTCCGCCGGAGGCATATAATATCCGCAGTATCGAGGATATTATATCATACCGCAGTAAAGCTGAAAATATTTAGAAATGATAAAAACTAGAATAGAATAGAATTTAAGATAATTTTAAGTTAAATTTAAGATTTTTTTAGTTATATTTATCACTATTCAAATGGATACTGTTAATGCGCAGACTTACGGTTTGTAGGTCAAGGTCTGTGCCAGAGAGCGACTTTCAGTGAGATAATCATTTTAATAAATAATCAAATAAAATAGCAACTTTTTCCGATATAATTTATACACCAAAAATTTATGATATTATATTATTGAGTACAAAGTTTGGCGGTCACTATGAATTACTCCAACAGGTCTAGAAAGGGGGGACACCATATGATGGATAATAAAAAAACAAATCAGCAAATAGATGAAACAATAGCAAAGATCGAGGAGCTTAAATTTATAGATTTAAAAAAAGCTTTAAATATTGCATTGCATGCTTTGGATAAAAGCAAGGAAGTTAATTACCCCCAAGCAGAATCTATTATTTTACAACAACTGGGTATAATATATGCAAATTTAAACGAAACCCAAAAAAGTATAGAATGTACTTTGGCTGCAATTCCTTTACTTGAACTATATAATCTGGATTATTATCTATGCATTGCATAC
This sequence comes from Clostridiales bacterium, assembly GCA_036768735.1. Classification (GTDB taxonomy): domain Bacteria; phylum Bacillota; class Clostridia; order DSM-8532; family DSM-8532; genus JAAYGP01. The sequence continues at coordinate 4,626 of DAIPML010000109.1, forward strand.
TCAATTTTGGGTTGTATGTTTTCAAAATACTCTTATTATGAAACAGCATTCGATTATTTTAATAAATCTACATATATAGCTCACAAATTCCAGTACACAGATCGGCTCAGTATTTCTTACAATAATATGGGGGAGATATACAAGGTACTTACAAATTATGACAAAGCATTGTACTATTATCAAAAGAGCATTGAAGAGGATCAAAAAACAGGGTTTAAGACATGTATGGGTTCATATTATGTAAACATAGCAGAAGTGTATTATTTTAAAGAAGATTATATTAAAGCGCAAGAATTTATACAAATAGCTCTTGAAAAAGTCATGGAAGCTAATTTTGAAGCTGCGTTATGCGAAGTATACAGAATTCATGCTCTTGTTTACTGGAAACTTGATAACTTAGAAAAAGCAAGGGAGTTTTTCTTTAAAGCGTTTGATATCGCAGAAAAAGCCATGGCTCATGATTTAAAAATTGATTTATTGGTATATTATCACCAGTTTACGATGGAGCAGAATGATTATGATGTAGCAATTAATGCATTGTCCGAGGCATATAAATATGCTGCAAGGAATAATTTCCATGAGAAATCGATACTCATTTGCCGTTATTTTACTATGCTTTATGAAAAAACAGGCGATATTGAATCTGCATTAAAGTACTATAAGCTATATATTATGCATAATCGGAAGCAATCTGAGGAAAGAATGAAGCAAATACGTGATGGCATTGAGTTAAGAGTTAAGACAGAGTACGTTAGGATGCAGTCAGAAGTCGATTTCCTTACCGGTATACCAAACCGCAGAAAATTTACTCAGCATTTAGAAAAAGAGTGGGAACATGCAATGAAGAACTGTTTTCCACTATCTCTTATTATGATAGATATAGATTGTTTTAAAGAATTCAATGACAATTATGGTCACCCGGAGGGGGACAGATGCCTTATAACTATAGCTAAACTGATGAATAGCTTACTTAAGAGTAATTACTTATTGTCCAGATATGGTGGGGACGAATTTATGGCTATTTTGCCTAATACAACATCAGAGCAGGCAAAAGCTATTGCTGAGAGAATTCGCAGGGAAGTCATAGATACAAAGATCAATCACAGCTTTTCAACAGTATCTGATTATGTGACCGTCACACAGGGTGTAGCCACAATAATTCCCAGTGAAACCTCAATGATAAATGATTTTATAAGGATGGTCGATAATGCTTTGTATGATGCAAAGAGAAAGGGTCGTAATACGATTACCTAGGAGTAAAGCTCGGAATCGGGTATGCAGATTTTCGATTCAATTTTTTGCACAGTCCTTCAAAAAAAGGCGAATATCCGAACACTTAATGCTTTTTTGCAGGAAAATGCGAAGAAAACTGGGTATAAAGATTGTGAGTGATTACAGGTCAGACATTCATGTGAAGCAGCGGGTGGTCATGTGGGTTGATGCTCCTTCGGATTTTAACAGTATACCTCCGATGTGCGTGACTTTTCGAACGTACACATAGAGATTGTAAGCATAGAAAGTTTACAAAATTAGTGCTATAATAATACTATATATTTTGAATTGGAAATTCAGCAGATATAGACATGAATTGATACACGTGCTATTTATTTTGGTATAGCCAAAGAAAAACCTGCGGTTGACTATATAGGCAACGTTTTGTAAACAAAACATGATCACATGTGCAATGTAAATAGAAAAAGAAATAGGGTAACATATTTACAAATCAAGCGAGGCTCTTTTTCGTTTATTAATATTGTGTAGCATCAAGATGAGGTTAGATTTCACACAGAGGGAAAGTGTTTTTTAGCTCGTTATAGGCGGTTCAAATCATCTTTATGGAGGAAGGCTGGAAATTGATGGATAACAAAGATGCAAATACCATAAAAAAAATAGATGATATGATAGAAAGCATCGAGAAAATTATATACGCCGACAATAAAACAGCGCTAAAAGATGCTTATTGCGCATATGAGTTAAGCAAAAAAGCTAACTATCCTCAAGGTGAAGCAATTTTATTATTAAAAATAGGTTTTATCTATACAAATATCAGTGAATACGATAAAGGAATCGATTATATAATACAGGCTCTTTCAATGCTTGAACTATACAATTTAAATTATTATATAGCTTCAGCATTCATCATGCTGGGTAATGTTTTTTTTGAATTGGCTTATTATGAAAACGCTTATGATTATTACAACAAATCTCTTTTTATTTCTAACAAGTACGAATATAGTGATAGAATAAGCATCGCATATAATAATATTGGTGAGATATATAAAATGCTCCGTGATTATGATAATGCCTTTTTATATTATGAAAAGGGTCTTGAGAATGATCCGATTAAAGCATGTAAAGGAATAGCCCATATAAATCTAGCTGAAGTTAATTATTTTCTTGGTGATTATGATAAAGCTCTTGAGATTTTACCCGTTGCGTTAGAATTGCTGACGAAGCATAAATACGAAATTCACTTTTGTGAGGTTTATAAAATATACGCTCTGATTTATTGGAAGTTAAAATGCTACGATAAAGCAGGGCACTATTTTACTGAAGCAATTGCAGTTGCTGATAAGAAAAGTGTTTATTTCAATAAAATAAATATATTGATAAACTACCATGAATTTTTAATTGATATAAATGAGCATCAAAAAGCCATAGATGTTTTGCTTGATGCATATACCCTTGCTACCGCAAACAATATTTATGAAAAAACATTGCAAATATGCTTTTACTTAACATCGCTTTATGATAAGCTTGGTGATAATGTATTGGAATTGAAATATTACAGGCTTTATGTACATTACGAGCAAGAACAGAAAAAAGAAAGGGTAAAACAAATTATTGATGGAATTGAATTAAGGATAAAGACAGAGGAGATCAAATTGCAATCCGAGGTTGATTCCCTGACCAATATACCAAATCGCCGCAAATTCCTTGATTATTTAGAAAAACAATGGGAGCACTCAAAGAAGTATTCTCATTGGCTGTCACTTATAATGCTTGATATTGATTTTTTTAAAGAATTCAATGATAATTACGGACATCCTGAGGGAGATAGATGTATTAAGCAAATTGCCGGTATTCTAAATAATTTGTTAAATAATAAATATCTTTTTTCTCGTTATGGAGGAGATGAGTTTATTGCGGTCATGCCACAAACAACACTCGAAGAAGCCCACAAGTATGCTGAGATGATGAGAACAGCAATCGATGATGCGAAAATCCCACACAAATATTCAGAATCATGCGGGTTTGTAACAATCACATTGGGTGTAGCTTCCATCATACCTACTGATGAAATTAGTGTCAATGATTTTATCAAAAAAGTCGATGGTGCATTGTACGAAGCTAAAGATAGAGGTCGCAATAATGTAGTTTGCGCTACTAATAACCTGTAAATAAATTATTAGTGATGCAACAAAGATATCCTCCACCTAAGCTTGCGAGTAGTGTTTTAGTAACTTACTGATGCAAAACATAAATAAAAAACAAGAATATTTATGTTTTGCATCTGTGAGTTCCTATATTGGGGTGTGGGCGAAGCCCACTTTGGTTGTTGATACCGGCATGCTTAAGTGAGATATTACGCGGCAGTCGGTAGTATTCTGTAAAAGAAAGTGCCTAAAACACTGTGGGAAGTTGTGTTATTACAATAATTTGACTGGAGATGGTACTATGAGGAATGTTTATTACATTAAAAAAGCAACGGAGCTTGAGATGTCTGGCAGCAGTATATGGGATTTGGCAGAAACTGCGGAAATCTGTTGTTATCCATGGGATAACAACGGTTATAGACCTAAAACAGAAGCAAAAATCTTATATACAGAAAAAGGGCTTCATGTATATATGATTTCATATGAAAATAAAATTGTGGCTTCATATACAAAAATGAATGATCCTGTATATAAAGATAGCTGTATGGAATTCTTTTTCAAACCAAACCCCGAAAATGACGAAAGATACCTGAATTTTGAGTTAAATGCATTGGGTACCCTTAATTTAGGATTAGGCAAGGACAGGTTTAAGCGTTTACCGATACCTGAATCAACGCTTGAAAATTTCCGTATAAAAGCATCAGTAAGGGAAGATGAAGTAGAAAGCTTTTCAGGTCCATCGTGGAGCCTTCAATTTTTTATTCCTTATGCTTTTATTGAAGAATATTTTGGTAGGATAAAAATAGGATCCGGAACTAAATTGACCGGTAATTTTTATAAATGTGGAGAATTGGAAGGGCATGCGCATTTTGGTTGTTGGAGCGAAGTGAAAAGCGAAATACCTGATTTCCACAGACCTGAATGTTTTGGTAACCTCATACTGGAATAAAAGAAACCAATAAGCGTTTGCGTACAATTTACGCAAACGCTTATTGGTTTGAAGTTACTAACTCAGCTTTCTCACCACTCACACACAGGCTTTACTATTAACAAATGAATGGTTACGGTTTGAATAAGCATAATAGGCAAAAAAATGAATATATTTTGAATATATTGTGTATAATATGATTATCACCCAGAAAGTCACGAAGTGACTTTCTGATGAAATTTAAGATATCCTAAATTTCATCAGCCTTCGAAAGAAGGCTGGATAACCATATTGTGATTGCACCAGGTTGAAGCAAGCTGCAACTTCCTGCAGACAAACCTGCAGGAAAAAGTCGTTTAACGACTTTCTGGGAAGCAATCATAATATTATTTTAAAGCATAAACTCAAAAATCACTGTATTTCATGAATTAAATTTTTTCAATATAGTTTACTTATGTATTCAGCAATGCGAGTTCATTAAGAGGAAACACAGTACAAGTAAATGGATAATTACCCTTTGGATGTAAACGCTATATGCCGCACCAATTCGCCATTTCAGCAGGGTTGACAATAGTTGGGCAATGAGATATTATTGTATAGCTTATATTTGGCAGGGAGGCAAATGATTTGTCACTGCGTACCATGAGTTACTAAGGAATGTAAGCTCCTAAATCACAGCAAAAGATTTTCACCGAAAACAAATGCTTTGAATGGGGAGAAAGCCTAGAATGTAACTTAAAAAGACAATAAAAATACCCTAATCTTATATAGGGTATTCACTTATCCGGGCATGATGAAGTATGCTGTACAAAAATAAAATGCTGCTTCACAGAATGGGTAAGCCTGGTTAAAAACCGGGGACAAACGTGTAAGGTTGGAAATTAGGAGGAAAGCCTTGCATGGTGTTTGATGAAAGGAAGTTGTGAATGGGAAATTTATTATTGGGCTATGCGAAACGCAGTTTGCCCCTTAAGCGGATTTTTGTTTTGCTTGTTTTGCTCGTTGTGTCTGTAGCAGCTGGGTTCTACCTGTATAATGAGCTGATGAGAGAGGTCAGGATTGTTGAAGGTGACACTGATATCCATGTAAAGACTATGGGTGAGGACGTACAAACGGTTTTTAATCAAATGGGAGTTTTAGTAGAATCCTATGATTACGTCAGCAGACCGTTGTCAATGAAACTTTCAGATGATACGGTTCATGAGGTGATTATCAAACGTGCAGTTCCGGTTAATATTGAGCTTGAAGGCAGAACAACTCAGGTAATGACTTATTACGACACTATTGAAGAGACAATTGCTGCAAACGGAATTGTTATGGGACCCTTGGATAGGGTGGAAGGAAGAGAACTGGATGAGCCTATAAATCTTGGAATGAACATCAAAATTATCCGTGTAAGGGAAGAATTAATTACAGAAGCTGAAGAGATACCATATGCAATAGAGAAAA
>DAIPML010000110.1:0-10369 GCA_036768735.1 Clostridiales bacterium
AAATACGTGCTTTTCTGATACTATAAATTTATGTTTATTCAACAGTATGCGTTTTTGCAGTAAAATCATCCATAGGCTAATATACTTCATTATAGCTTTTTGAGACCGGCTGCAGCTCCTTTGTCAAGAATTACAGTAACATCTCCTTTATAAAGTTGAATTGCTGAAGCTGTAACATCAGTTGTTACCGGTCCTTCCAGTGCTTGTGCAACTATGTCCGCTTTTTTGCTTCCGTTTGCCAGCATAATAGCACTCTTTGCTTCAAGAATCGTTCCGATTCCCATAGTGATTGCATAATGAGGCATTTGTTCTCTGGATACACCTGCATTTTTGTAAAAAGCTTCATAATTGTCATCTAAAGTTTGTTTCGCCAAAGCTTCTATCCTTGTCCTGGAAGTGAATGAAGATCCCGGCTCATTAAATGCCCAATGTCCGTCTCCGCCAATACCAAGTATCTGGAGGTCGATCCCACCCGTTTTTTTAATTTCTTCTTCATATGATTTGCAAAACTCCTCAGGGTTTTTAGATAAACCATCCGGAATGCGGATATTCTCTTTTTTAATGTTTATATGGCTGAAAAGCTCCTCATGCATAAACCTTGCATAGCTCTGGTCAAGGCTATATGGCTTTGACAAATCTATACCTACTCCTAAATATTCATCAAGATTAAAACTCCTAACACCGGAAAAATCAAGGTCTTCTTCCTTGTGCATCCTAATTAATTCCTTATAGGTTCCTATCGGAGTACCGCCTGTGGCAAACCCTATCACACAGTCAGGCTTATTTCTTACTAATTCCGCTATTATGTCGGCAGCATATTTACTCATTTCCGAATAATTCTCTTTTACAACAATTTTCATTTCAATCCTCCTAATTAAATTTCTATAATCATAATAAAGCTTATTCAAAAATATATCAACACTTTTCCAATTGAAGCCTTCAGATTCCAATTGGAGCTTTCAGATTCCAAATAGAGCTTTCAGATTCCAAATAGAGCTTTCTTATCTAAAGTAGGTTTCGCCCACTACCAAATAGCAGAACCTTACCGCTGCAAAACATCAACTTCTTGTTTTTATCAAATACCCTAAGACCCCTGCCTCTATAGGCGGGGGATAAACCGATTTCTGCTTCAGTGGTGGGTACAATCCCCCACTGAAGGGCATTTGATAAAATGCTCGCAGTGCGTTGCACACAAAACGTGCAAGGAAGGCGCTTTCAGCGCCCGCGTTTTGGCGCGCAATTCGCGCAAGCGCTCATTGAATTGAAGTTTTGCAGCAATAAGGTACTAAACAGTGATCCAAAAAGTAAATTAATTACCCTATTTAGCTCTCTTGATTTTTTGGGCAATACACATCGCATCGCTATTCATAAATCACTTTATACATTGTTTTGCGCATCACTTTGTTCCACGCGTTGTAATGAACTACTATACTTACGCTTCTTTGCACTTATTGTATAGCACAGCATATATTATTTATGAGTAGAGTGATTTAAAAACTCTAAAGGAACGACTTTAAGTAAAAGGAATTCTTAAAGTATTCAGGATAAACGGGCATTTCGAGGGCTACAGGAGTTTTAGGGGGTTCCGGTTCTGGGAGTTCTGGGAGTTCTGGGAGTTCTAAAATTTCCGAGGGTTTTGAAAGCTCCAAGGAGTCTGAGGAATTTTAGAATTCCAAAAATTCTGAAAGCTTGAGGTTTCAAGCATTTTGGAGGTTTTAATAGTACTCGAAGAGTAATTAAGGGGATGGTAACTTGCAATTTTATTATGGAAATGATCAAATTTACTTACGGGTTCTGGATGAAATAGAATTTTGGAAGCAACAAGAAGCCGAACATACAACAGTTATTAGAGAAATTGCACCAAGTCTTGATTCAGCAACTGTTGAGCAATTGCAGGCATTTCAAAGTGATTTTAAAGAGACTGAACAAAAGGCTGTTCAATTGATTGAAACCGTAATTAGATCTCAAGGTCAAATCAATCAATCTATGATTCAACACATTATGGAATTTGTTCGCTATGCAATGCAGGAAAGCCGGGAATTCATACAATTCCTGAGGGGTTTATTGTCATCACCTCAGGTTGCAAACAACATGGTTGCTAAAGTTGTTATTAACCATATTATCCGTGAATCAGAATACTTCATAGGTATAGCGCAAGCTATTATTTATAGACGGTAAATAACAGGTTAAATTGGGAAGATACTATTAATAGACCGTAAGAAAAATCTTTACATCGCACAAGATAATATTTATTTGGCTATACCAAACAAATGGCAAGTGCACCAACGTGGGTACACATATTGAATTTCATATTCAATATGTAAAGAAAGCATATAGTCCTTGGAGAGGGACTATAAACACTACTACTTTATAATAAGAGGAATGATAACATGTATAATAATAATTACAGGAGATATCCTTGCCCCTACCAAGCCCAGACCCCAATGTATAACAACAGCAACACATATAATCCTTATATAGTGAATCCATACTCCTGCTATGTTAACCCTGCATTATATAATCCGGTTTACAATCAGATGCCCGGAAGGTATATGACATTACCGACAAACGTTATGAATGCAAATCCGATTGAATTGAAGGATTATGGTCCAGATCCATTTGTCGTGAATATTAAAGACGCGACATTGTATAACAATAATTTCCGTACTGCTTTATGGACAGGAAAACATCTCCAGCTTACCTTAATGAGTATAAATGTTGGTGAGGATATTGGTGTTGAAGTGCATCCTAATCTTGATCAATTTATACGAATAGAAGATGGTCAGGGGATTGCCCAAATGGGAAACAGCAAATACAACCTTGATTTTGAAAGAGAAGTGTCTGATGATTACATAATAATAATTCCCGCAGGCAAATGGCATAACATTACAAACACCGGAAATAAACCTCTTAAGCTGTATTCCATTTATGCGCCGCCTCAGCACCCGTATGGTACGGTTCATGTAACAAAGGAAGACGCAATGGCTGCTGAGGAACACCACAATCATTGAAATGACAGTACTTCTTGGTGTGTATTTTCCGTCTTTTGTTGGTACTTTTAGGGGGTTAGCAAAATGAAGTTTACAACTGTTGAACAGATATTGAGCTTCATTAAAAATAGCTGAAGCAACTGGCGCTAAAAAGGATAGGCTATGAAGCAATGAATAAGTTTAATGTGGTATAATATCCTCGATAACGAGGATATTATATGCCTCCGGCGGAATTGATGCGCATGCGAAATTTTCTGCCGATGGCAGAAACGCATATGCGCAATTATACCATGCATTTCTTTGAAATCATGGTATAATAGTCTTGAGGTGATTCTATGAAAAAATACAATTTTACTATTCTTATTGAAAAAGATGAAGATGGTATTTATGTGGCTTCGGTGCCTTCATTAAGAGGATGTCATACTCAGGCAAATACAGTAGAAGAACTCCTTTCACGGATTAAAGAGGCTATTGAATTATGCGTAGAAGCTGATCATGATGAAATCATGCAAAATGAATTTATTGGTGTTCAGCAAGTTGAGGTTACTATATGAGTAAATTGACTATTATATCCCCAAAAGATATGGTCAAGTTGCTCGTTACAATTGGGTTTGTAGAGATTCGTCAAAAAAGTAGCCATAAAACATTTAAGCATAACAATGGGAGAACAACTGTTATTCCCTTTCATGGTGAGGATTTAGGAAGAGGCTTGATAAGAAAAATCCTAAGAGATATAGAAATTTCTACAGATAAATATGAAAAACTAATAAAAAGTATATAGAATTTGTATGATTTAAAAGAAAGAACCAAAGGAGTGAATCAGTATGTCACTTATATCCAAGATAGAAGAGAATTCAATAACAAAGGTTCCTGATGAAATAATTAAAAAAGCTGGATTAAAAACCGGAGATCAGATTATTTGGTATTATGATGAGAATAAAAAACAAATAATAGTAATAAGTAAACCTTTAAGTTATGCTAAAGAATTGAGAGGATTAGGTAATGATATATGGGATAATATTGATCCCATAGAGTATATTCGTGAGGAAAGAGTCGGATGGGATTAAATAATATTATTGGTATAACAATTGATAGCAATACTTTAATTTACTTTTTTGAGAATCATCAAGAGTATGCACAAGATATTGAGGATTTATTTCTAAGAGTCGAAAGTGGAGAAATAAATGCTTTTCTATCTTCGCTTTCTATTCTTGAAATTCTTGTTAAGCCAAAACGCGATAAAAATTTAGTACTTGAAAATAAATATAAAACACTTTTACTTAATTTCCCCAATTTATATACCATTGATATAAATATGAAAGTAATAGACGTGGCAGCTTCAATTAGAGCAGATTACAAAATAAAAACACCCGATTCAATTATTATTAGCACAGCTATAATAACGAATTCAAAGTATTTAATTTCAAATGATATTCGGTTGAGAAACGTATGTAATGAAATGAATCTTTCTTTAGTTACAATGCCGGACTTAAGGAATAATAAAGGATATTTTTACCGTACATAACAACGAATGCCATAAAGGAGCAGTGGGATGGATTCTGAAGCATACACACCTCTTCATGAGGCGTTAAGGATTTGTGATGAGGCTTAATAAAAAAAATCCTAAGAGATATTGAATTTTCTATAGATGAATATGAAAAACTAATAAAAAATATATAGAATTTATTTGATTTAAAATAAAGAAAAAAGCATTGAGCGCCCCCTACGGATGGGGGCGCTGTCTTCATCTTTTTCCTTTTTTGAACGGAAGTGAACATCCTTTAATTTACATAAGTTGATAGAACTCTACTAATTTGCATTGCATATTGCAACACCTATTCTGGAATCTCCCATCCCGTAATAGAGAAACCACTTACCCTTGAAATTCACTAAGCCTTCAGAAAAAACAACATTATTGACCTGTCCTTCCTTTTCGAGTGAATGATCAACTTCTAATACCGGAAATTCTGTTCTTTCGAGAACCACGCTGGGATCATCAAGTGAAAACAGGACTTCCCCGGTGCTATATTTTTTCCATGTGTCAGCACCGTTATATATGAGTAAAATACCCTTATCTGTTATAACAGGTGTTGGGCCGGGCTCTACAAGCATCGAATCGAAAAATCTTTCACCATTTTCCTTTTTCATAAAACGCATCTCAAGAACGGGAGCAGTCCTGGGTGTCCAATTAATTAAATCGTCTGAGGTTGCATAATACATGTTTGTATCACCAAAATACATGTGATATTTGTCATTTATCTTTTTAGGTACGATTGCCCCTGACTTGGTCGCAGTAGGCCAATCCGGCAACATTTTACCTTTTTTCTCCCAGTTGTATAGATCCTCCGATGTAGCCAGGCACAGGTAATTAGTTACTCTTGTCCAACCGGTGTAGGTCATGTAATATGTACCGTAAATTTCAACAATACGAGGATCCTCTACCCCGGATCTTTCATAATCTTCGGTAGGGGACAGCACCGGTTTATCCGCTTTTTTGAAGTTATACCCATCTTCGCTTACCGCAATACCGATATATGATGTCATATCCTCAGTTTGAGCTCGATAAAGCATATAAATCCTGCCGTCTTTAACAATCGCTGTTGGGTTAAGAACGTTTTTTGATTCCCACTCATAGTCACCAGACGTCAATATTGGGTTACCCTCATACTTTTCCCATGGCGCTATTTGCCATGAGTCAGCATCATTTAATGATGCACTCATTTTATTATTTTGATTTACGGTTATTACTGTCAGTAAAACTGCCAAAAGAATAATTACGCTGAAAGCAATAATGTCTCTTTTTTTGTTTCCCTTATTAGGTAACATACTAACACCACCTCTATCTTTGTTACCTAAATTATACGAGATTGCTCGAATTGAGTCAAGCAAAATGTGGCAATGTTGCTTAAATTGTGTAGCTCTTCACCGCACTAAGAACAATGGTGTCCAGTCTGCCGGGTAATTTTAAGAAGGCTGTAACATGTACTGAAGAAATGCTTTGTATTCGTTTCATGATGGAAACGAATGCAGGACACAATGGATTTTTTAAAGAAAAATCGTTAATAAGTCAAGTATATAATTAAATAAGCTAAGTAATGAAGAGTGTTTAGCAGTATAATTGAATAAAGAGCAGTAGTTCCACAATCTGCTAATTAAATTTTAACGTTTTCATTGAAATAAAAATCAAACAAACTAGGAAGATAACGAGGAGGAAAAGGCTATGACAGAAGGAAGCGTAATGGAGCTTTATTATAAAGAGGTTCTGGAAATTATTGAAGACATTCATTTGCATGAAAAAGAACGAATTCTAGCAGCAGCACGTGTTATCGCTGATCATGTTAAACAGGACAAGCTAATTTATATCTGGGGACCAGGTGGTCATTCCAACCTTGCAGCGATGGAAGTTTTTTTCCGAGCAGGTGGACTGATGCATGTCAGTGCAATTTTAAATCAGGAAACAATGCTCTCAAATGGAGCGTTAAAATCCATGCAGGTGGAGCGTTTACCAGGTTACGGACGCATTATTATCAATGATTACGGTATCGGCAATGGCGATCTGCTGATTGTTGTCAATGCATACGGTATCAATTCAGCTTCGATTGACGCAGTATTACAGGCGAAAGAAAACGGCGCTGTGGTCATCGGTGTCAGTTCATTTGAGCATGCAGAAAATTGTCCACAGAATCATGTTGCACGCCATCCGTCCAAGCAGAATTTACATGATATTGTGGATTACGCAGTAGATTGCAAAGTTAAGGTTGGAGATGCAACAATAGAATTGCCGGGATTTGCACAAAAAATCGGTGCGTTGAGTACCTATGCCAATGCCTATGTACTGAACTGCATTGTAATTGAGACCATTAATATGCTTGTCAACGAGGGTGTTAACCCACCTGTATGGCGAAGTGGCAATGCACCTGGAGGCGACGAATGGAACAATCAATTTCTTGATCGCTTCCGCGGTAAGGTAAGATGCCTGTAGAAGATGATAGAGTGGCAAATTCAAAGACTCACTGATTCATCGTATAAGCCGCAGCAAGCGTTGAGTCGCTCCCCGGCAAATCCCGATTTATGCTACGATATAAGTATTGACAATTGAATGGTTGATTATTCCATTTACGCTAAAGAATATTTATTTCACTGCTTAGAGAATCCGGTTGTTGGGTGATATGCTCAAAGTTTAGTTTCATACTCGTTGTAAATAACAAACACTCCCGCAGCTTTTTATTACAGCTACGGGAGTGTTTTCGGTATGTGCTCGCTCTATCACTTTAAAGCCTAGATTCTGTATGAACAATATAGTACGCTTTAGCGAAAGAAACAAAGCAGCAGTAAAGAGATGGTTTCAATATACTTTGTACTGGTTTACGATGAACAGTGAGATAGCACCAACAAGTTTTGAGTAGTATTTGCTCATCTTTGCTAAAACCATTTGCCTGATAGCCTGTAAAATTAGTATTATCCGGGCTGTGGTAGTGTGAACTATACTGTTCCTTACTTCAGTAGTCTCGATGGTGGAAATCCCTTTAACTGTTTAAATACTTTACTGAAATAAAAAACATCCTCAAAGCCGCAGAGATAGGCAACCTCACTGATATTGTATCGTTTTAATGATGATAATTGCTATCTGTTTCCTCCGCATCAGTATGAACGATTCTGTGCACCGCTAATGGAAAGGCTTTTTATAGAATTTGCGCCGCTGCCGGAACATAGCAGATTTCAACACTCTGACAGTGCCATGGGACATCTAATGGGTATATTAAACGACCTCGGGGTTAATGGTGTCAACTTGGGACCAACCATACACCCTTTGGAGATCAGAAAAGCAATGCCTAAAGCGATTATACATGGTCAAATTCCACCTTTTACCTTGAAAAATGGAACAACGGAGGAGATCATTGAAAGTGTACGCTGCGATATAGACAGCGTCGGACAGGATGGAGGCTTGGTTGAGTGTCCAGCGGGCAGTGTAGTTGCTGGAACCAGCTTTGAAAACCTGCTTGTTTATATGTGGTCGGTGGAAACATATGGAAAGTACTAAGTGAATCAGCTCTTTGGCTTTTGCTATTCGAATGCATATACTTTTGACTTCAAAAACTCCTGCTTAAGCATATCTACAGAAGTTTTTTTGATTTGATAGCTTACTCATTTCCTTGCAAATTGCTCCCGAACTCTGCTGTTTTTTCCAGCTTTGTTTCCTTCTGCCTCAGCTTCTTTTACGAAATCAGGATACATCTCCTTATATTCGTAGGTTTCTCCTGCAACCCCATCCTGTAACTTCATATATTGAAAAGAATGGAATTCCAATCAGAAAAGGTCTTAATGAAGCTAATATAAAGTTTACTTGTAATATTTAGTATTCTGGTTATATAGATACACAAGCTGAATTTTTATTCCCAGATGAAAATGCATCTGTGATTTATTTCAGGATACATTTTTCCATGAACAAACACAAGTGAACTCGTTCAGCTAAAGCTGAGAGATAGCCGATTCATCAAGCAAAAAGTCTATCAGACTAATGTTCAGGATGCCGTTATCGTCATACCACCGTCTACCGATATCTTTTCTTACAACAACTTTCGGGAAGAAGTCTCCAATCAGAGAAAATGGTTTTATTTCGCTTGACATTTTTTCTTCAGTTGGCATAGCATAAGCCGATTGAATGTACACCTTCTTATTTCCCAAGGTCGCAATAAAGTCGATTTCTCTCAGCACTCGGACAGAACTGCCGTTTTTGTTTTGCTCTCTTGAAAAGACAACACCAACATCAACGGAATAGCCTCGTATAATCAGTTCATTATAGAGAATGTTTTCCATAATATATGTCATTTCCATCTGGCGGAAACCAATTCTTGCATTACGAAAACCGATATCTTCACAGTAATACTTGTTTGGAAAATCAAAATATGACTTCCCTTTTACATCATATCGCTTGCTTTCCGAAAACAGAAAGGCGTCTTCCAAGTGGTCTATATACGCCTTGACCGTGTTAGGAGAAACGACTGTCTTATTTTTGGATTTCAGTGTGTTGGTTATATTGGTCGGATTGGTAAGCGAACCGATGGATGAGCACAGAAGATCAATGATCTGCTCCAGAACATCCTGCTTTTCGATTTTTTTTCGTTCCACAATGTCCTTAATGAAAACTTCTGTAAACAGTGACTTCAGATAATTCATTTTAGCCATATCTGTCGGACGGGACAGGAGAAGAGGCATCCCACCATAGAAAGAGTAGGTATCAAGTGCTTCATTCTTATCTCCTTTAACTGCTGAATAGAATTCTGCAAAGCTAAGGGGGTGGACACGTATTTCATCACTCCTTCCCCGGAATTCACTGAGAATATCTTTAGAGAGCATTTTCGAGTTGCTTCCGGTGACATAAACATCAAGATTGGGAAGAGATTTTAAATCGTTTAGTGCATCGTAAAAAGTAATGCGCTTTCCATTAGGGTTATAAGGATTCGCCACTTCGTCAGACATCTGGATTTCATCCACAAAGAGGTAGTATTTATCAGTCTTTCCCTCAACAAGCCCTCTGACATAACTGGATAACTCCAGTGGATTGCGGAAGCGAATATCCTTTGTAAGATCAAGCTCAAAGGAAATTATGTGGTTTCCATTGATTCCACTGTCCAGCAGATAGTTTTTGAATAGTGTACTTAGAAGATAAGATTTCCCACACCTTCTGATCCCGGTTATGACCTTTACCTGACCGTCCCATTGGTAATCGATCAACTGTTGAAGGTATTTATCGCGTTTTATTTCCATGAGCACAGTCCTCCTGTGAAACATTTTGCCTCTATTAGCCTTTCTTTTCAGCAGTATAACCCATATTCAAAGAAAAATCAAGAATTAGACTGAAATGTTTTGCCCATATGGGCGGTGAATATCCTATATCATACAAAAGTCAACAATTGAAGTCTGAGCAAAGTCCCGTATCGCTGAAAAATAGTTTCGGCAAAAGTTTAATTTCATATTCGTTATAAATGACAAACACTCCCGCAGCTTTTTATTACGCTACGGGAGTGTTTTCAGTACTCTGTCATATCCGCCATATATGTTAACTTTATCATACTTATCATATCTGTCATATATGTTTACTTTATCGTACCTATCTTATCTGTCAGATGTGTTTAACTTTGTCAAACCGATCTTATCTGTCATATACGTTTAACTTTTTCATACCTATCATATCTGTTATATATGTTTAACTTTTTCAATATATTTGTCAATTAGAGCTTCATTCTTCTGCAAACCATTCGCTTCATAAAAATTATCCCATATGTCTGCTTCAATGTTTTCCTTTTCTATGGTTTCTATCGCTGCAAGAATAATTGCATTTAATATGAAGCTGTTTGCAATTGTGGATACCCACCCGG
>DAIPML010000111.1:0-10366 GCA_036768735.1 Clostridiales bacterium
TCTGGCGCTTTTCATCGCACTCTATAGCTTCTTTTAAGCTAATCGTATATTTACCTGATGACTCTTTTAAGGTTAGCAACCGCTCTCCGGCAATCTGCCGAATAAAATTATCATAAATTGTATCAACATTGAGGCCATCCAATCTTAAATTAAGTTGATCCGGCTTAACCCAATCCGTGTGATAATAACTATTAACCTTGAACCTCCCCTGCTTTGCCTGACTCTGCTCTTTGTATCCTATCCAAGCTTGATAATGATCATTATACATTAAAAGAAATAAAATATGGTAGGGTATTTCTCTGTCTATAAGCTGTAATACGCGAGTATCCAGACTTTTCTGGTTTAATCGAAGTTCAAACACTTCCAGTTCAGTAACAGTCTCTCCAGCACCAATGTTCATTGTAGTTGCAGCTATTTTATTGCGCCAGTATATCACTGATATTTGCTCGATAAATACCCGTTTAAGTTCAGGTGTTACAGAAAGATTTTCATAAAACTTCTGCTTAGGAATTCTTCTATTATATGCAGTTGAAGAAGGAAATTCAAGCATCCATCACACCTCACTTTACTACGATAAAGCAAATCAACTCAAAGTCATCAAGCCCGGTAATATTTGAAAGAAGAGCAGTAGTACCCCCTTGGTGAAATAGGCTGTCTATATCGCTTTCCTCTTTTACATCAATTATAGAATTGATTGCTTCACCTAATAATTCGGAATACTTTGACATATCGCGCCCGTCTTTTGTTTCACTGTTTAAGACTTTACATAGCTGCACATCTGGCTCTGTCTTACCACGGCAAAGGTAATGCATTGTGTCAAGCATTTGCTTTGGGGAGAGATGATCGCAAATAACATCACCATTCTCTGAGATATAAACCATATAGAATGGATGCAATCTATTCTGATTATCAATATTTATACCGCCATCTATATTCTTAAGAACATAGATAACGCCAGCGGGGGATTCCTCGGTTGCAGCTACAACAGCATTCATACCATGTGGAGCCTTTTCAATATCAGGATGACGCTTAATATATTCAAGTAAATCAAGGCGAAATTCATTAAGCCCTAAGTCCATTATTGAAATACCGGTAGACATATCTTCAATGTCAACAACTTCTTCTTGAAGTCGTTCTAATTGTGCTTTACGATATTCAAGATCTCCTTGTTCCTCGGCGTTAATAAGATCGTCATCACCAGTAGAAGTCATTACTGAAATCTTCATCCTGGTTTCAACTCTGCTTTTTAGGTTTATATAATCGTCCAATGTCAAATCAGGCCAGAAATTAACAAGCTGTATCACTTTGTTTTTGCTTCCTATACGGTCAATACGCCCAAACCGCTGTATAATGCGAACCGGATTCCAATGAATATCATAATTAATGCAATAGTCACAGTCCTGCAAGTTCTGACCTTCCGATATACAGTCCGTGGCAATCAATATGTCAATTTCATCCTTGCTGTTTGGCATTAATAGATGTTTATCCTTTGATATTGGAGAAAAAAAGGTTAGCGTTGTGTTAAGATCAGCACGAAGCTTTGGTATAGTTGTTTTTCCGTCTATTGATCCTGTTATCATTGCAGAATTTAAGTCAAAGTACATTTTTACATATTTGCTGACATTAGCATATAAATATTCCGCTGTATCTGAAAAGGCTGTAAATATGAGAACTTTTTTATTCCCATCATTAATAGGATCTTCAATTTTTCTTCGTATTATCTCAAACAGCTTTTGTAGTTTCATATCATGGGCAGGTGTGATGTCCTCTATCATTAAAGATAGCAATTCAAGTGTATCTTTGTCTGCTTGAAGCTCTTTACGCCATGATATATAGTCCATATCAGCAAGGTCTATTCTGACTTTTTTACCAACCGAGAAGAAGTCCATGTTTTGATCATCAAAATCATAATCTTCTGTTTCTTCAATTTCAGTCAGATCAAGTTCATATCCGCCATTCGTGTAATTATCAATTGTGTTAATCGTATTCCTAATAAATTCCAGAATTCTTTTTACGGTCAGGTTAAAAGCAAATACAGAGCTTTCTAATCGCTTCAAAAGGTTAATGCTCATCAAACGGCGGATACCTTGTTCACGCCCTGCCTGGTTAATGTTTTTAGACGTTTCAACATACTTGTCTAGCTTACTGGGAAACACATAATCTGTAGGCGTATAAATATGCAAATTGAGCTGCATGAGCAAGTCATATATCTGATTATAGTTTATAGCACCATTCAAATCAGTTAGGCTTGGCCTGAGGGATATTGGTTTCAATCTTTCAGGAAATTGCCCTATATCTGAGGTGTTATAATACTTTTTAATATGTTTTCTTGAACGGGCAATCGTTACGCTATCTAACACTTCAAAGAAATCAAAGCTAAGCATACGTAACAAAACAGCAGTTGTCCTGCTTTCTGGTGGCAGCTTGCTCCATGTATTAAATATCCGCTGTGCATTTCGAAATATCTCATCAATAGAGCGAGTTGTATTAAGCTTTTCATCAATTATACTGGTATCTCCTTCGTATGCAAGCTGCAATTGATTACGCAAATCATAAAAACGATTGTTAACTGGTGTTGCAGACAGCATCAGTACTTTGGTTTTTACGCCTGTACGGATCACTTTATTTAAGAGCCGAAGATAACGGTTTTCCCGCATGCCGTCGGGTCCGGAATACTCACCACCATTGCGAAAATTGTGAGATTCATCTATTACAACAAGGTCATAATTACCCCAATTAAGGCGGTCAAGATCAAGCCCGTTTGACTTGCCTGAATCCCTTGATAAATCGGTATGATATAAAACATCATAATTCAATCGGTCAGCAGCAATAGGGTTATTTACATAGTTATCTTTAAATGTATTCCAGTTATCAGACAGTTTTTTGGGGCATAGAACCAAAACTGTCTTATTGCGATTTTCATAATATTTTATAACCGCAAGCGCAGTAAAAGTCTTGCCTAAACCAACACTGTCAGCGAGGATACAGCCATTGTATTTTTCAAGCTTATTTATGATTGCAAGTGCAGCATCTTTCTGAAAGTTATATAGTTTCCCCCATATTTTGCTTTCCTTGAAACCTGTTGCTTCATTGGGCAACATATCCTCGGAAAGATCCTCTAAAAACTCATTAAAAATATTGTAAAGCGTTATAAAATAAATGAAATCCGGGGAGTTCTCGCGATAAGCTACGGTTATGCTGTCAAGGACTTCGTCAGTTACATCCTGTAGCCTTGAAGTATCTTTCCATACTGTATCAAACAACCGAATAAACTCATCGCTATGAGGTGCCTCTATTTTTGTAATCATGTTGTATGTATTGTTACCTCGCTCACAACCAATATCAACGGTTGTAAATCCATTAAGGGGCATATATGTTATAGCATCTTTTCCGGCTTCAACATTCATAAACCCGCCCATATTTTCACCGGTAACATTTGATTTAAACGTAACTTTACAACGTATCCAATCAGCACATTCTTTAGCAATAGCTTTTTGTGATAATTCATTTCTAAGTTTAATTTCAAACTCTGTGCCGTATAAACTACGCTCGCGGGATAAGCGTGGAATATAAAATTCGCGTCTTTCTTTCTTAGCTTTTTCAGTGGTAAAGGTCTGTGATGTGAAAAGAAACCGCAATTCATCAATGCCCTCAAGTTGCTTCTTCAGCTCTTTATAGGCATATATAGAGAAGCAAGCAGCAGCTATTGATAGGCGACTGTTCTTCTTTATTTCGTTTTCCATGTCATCTTTGACAACTTTGTTTATATTATCAAATACAATCACCGGTTTCACCCCCATAACTAATAATCAAGACTCTTATCCACATTTTCCGCTTTGTACTCTTTGTTTATCTCATTGTTATCTTTATTACTGCGATACTTCTTTGAAAATCCGATATATTCGCCACTCTTGATCCTTGCATCAGCTGGTTTCACGGCACCGTTTGGAATAAGCCATTCTCGCCCAATGCGTTCAACATCCTGTATGCGGTTTTCTCTACATAATACTTGGACGCGCTTTACAGTAATACCCCATTTTTCTGCTGCCTGAGCAGCTGAAATATAATTCATGGTAGAACCTCACATGCTTTAAAATAACGGAAGAAATTGCTTGATCCGTTTTTTGCAAAGCAAAATAACGCTCTTTAATTTATGTGCTTGCGTAGCAAGCTATATTTTCAACACACCATTTCAAGAGGGTCAAGCAGCTAAACATAATAATTTTACTAATTATTAACAATAATTATATATCTTTAAACGAATAAAATCAACACCGGATAGCGTACCAATAATTCCTAGTTGTTCAAACACAAAAAAATAGCTTGTTTTGCGGACTACAATTACCCACTTACTGCATTTTTAGTTAAAAATGCAGCAATGTTTTCCAAGTGCTTAAAGAGCCTCTTATATTAAAATTTTTTTATACCGATCTTTCTAGGTGTATCATAGAGATGTATTAAGATATGCAAATAGACTTTACTATGCCCACCAGACTTTAACTTTTCAATTAACAAGTCTATTTATTATTTTTGGGGGAAGTTATAGGATTTGTGTTACCTCTAAGTTTATTTTATCTGACATTATGAATAATACTTTGAATAAAAGCTACATATAGATTTACCAAAAACAGAGCTCTTTTCAAGCGTGGATATTATCGAATTGTATTTGCTTTACAAAATTATTTTATTATTACATTTTCCGCTGCTATTATAAAATGATTGTCTGGTACACATTCTGGCTGGGAAGAATCTTAATAAACTGAGTTTTGGTCTGGTAATCGCCATATTTTGCCATAATCGTATAATACCCAGGTGGTAAATCTTCAATGATAAAATTACCTTCTGAATCTGACTTTGTTCTATACACCGGCACCATTGTTTCATGACCAAAAAACAGTAATATACCTGCATCCCTAACTATTTCATTATTCTTTCCCAAATATGTAATGCCTGTTATTTTTCCTGAATAATCGATTTTCTCAGTTGTAACATGGACATGTACATTCTGCGTATTCAACTGCACAGGGTTCACATTTACATTTTGTTCCTGATCAAGATCCTGCGAGTTAAATTGAATACTTTCTTTCTCGGTAACAACCGGAATCTCCTTATCCATCTATAGCACCTCCAAAATAACATAATTAAATACTTCTCTATAACAATGAAAGCAATTGCGTATGTCCGTTTTTGGCGAAGAAGCGCGCACATCTTATTGCCTCGTTATATACAAGTTATATGATGGTTCTCCGCCCCACCTCCACACGCATTTTCTGAAAAACGCATGATGGCGGGCATACTTGTGTACAAAAGAGTCAATTCCTACCCCCCCTGTAAACAGAGCATATCAGGTATTTACCAAAAATAGTGACTTATATATATCAACGAGTGTGGCATAGATAAGCCTTTGCCACACTCATTGCCTCATTTCTTAGTAATACTTAGGCTTTTTTTCAGCTTCAACTTTTACTTCTGTTTCATTTTCAATCTGGGCTTTATTTTCCACTTCACCCTTGTTTTTGGCTTTAGATTTACTGTCGGAAACTGCTACGTTTTTTATTTCGTTCTCAGCTTCACTATCCGAATCGCTGTCTGCATCATTTTCTGCATTTTGTCCCTGGTACTGTTTTTGTGTCAGTATGTTGTAGTTAATCTGTTTGTTAATTTGCTTTTGCTTGGTTTCCTGATCCTCGTCAAATCGAAAATCTTGTTCAGCTTCAAGCTCGCTTCTTAATTCAGATTTCAATTCAGATTTTAATTGGGCCTTAAGCTCGTTGTAATCAAATTCAATCATTCCAAAACACCTCCTCTGCTATCATTTTTATGACTCCATATATACTATGCATATTACATAAAAAAGGTTTACCATAAAAAAAGTTTTCTTTTCGGAACAATAGTAAGCATAAATTAAAAAGTAGCGTTCGGTAAACCTGCAGGTATGTTTTCTATTGTCTTAAGCATTACTGGCTCAGGTGTACTAGACTACTATGGTGCCTTTTTCAATATAATTATACGTACTTATTTAGCGTTATGAGTTGTTACCGGAAATCAATTATTTTTCTACGAAAATCGTAAGATTTGAAATTTACTTTTAACATATATATAATATAGGTATAGATTGTTAATAGGGAGGGAATTGTTATGGCTATTACTTTAAAAAACGTTGAGAAATGGGAGATTAAAAAGAACGCAAAGAAGCTCATCCGTGCACTCAGTGTTGACAGTATCGAAATCCGCACCCGTGCCACTCGAGCTCTGTCTGCAATTGACGATCCCGAAATTATCAACTATCTAATTCAACAGTTACGTGACGAAAATCCGGAAATACGTCTTGCATCAGTTGAAACTCTTGGTGCCATTGGCTCCGGCAGAGCTATGGAATTTGTTCGTGCAATAATTGAAAGGGATACTGATGCAAAAGTAGTTGATGCTGCTAAAATTTCTTTAGCACAAATCAGGGAAAAGGTAAAAGAACAAGAAATAACAGCATGATTCAAAGACTGCCTCAAGCAGTCTTTTTCTTTTTCCCACATACAGTAAACCAAGAAATGATTGTACCCACCACTGAAGCAGAAATCGGGTTATCCCACGCTTATAGAAGTGGGGGTCTTGGAATTTTGATAACAACGCAGGTTTAGTAGTGTACACGAATTAACCAAAACTTGATCCCCTTGTCACTCCACCCAAGATCCCATGGAACCCTGTAGCGATCTGTGTTATGACAATTCACCAATGAATAACCTCGAGAATCTGCTCCGGTAACAACGGCAATATGAGCAACCTTACCTTTTTTTTCGTATGCTACAATATCTCCGGGTAGTAATCTATATGAAAGCTTTAAAACCTTGTCATACGTGCCATGAACAATAGTTGAACCTCTGCCACTGTTTAGCAAATAGTCTTTAAAGCTTTGGGCATTAACCCATGCTCTGCTGCCATCATTCTTATAATAATTCCATACTGATGTCTTTCTAAATTTGCCTCCCTCATACAGTACCTGCGAAGCAAAATTTGTACAATCCCCACCTAATGTGTTGTAATTTTTATAGTTCTTGTTATACAGAAAAAAGTATTCTTCCAAAGAACCGGCTGCGCAATAATGATCAGCATACTCAATAGCGCTTTCACGCCTTTCGTTAATTTCTGTAAAATCTCTTTCCTCCTGAGCTAAAATAAAGCTTTTATTATCTTCAGCTTTAAGGATTTGAGGATTAAGTGAATCTGCAAAGGGATCCGTATACCATTCCTTTGTTATTATATAATTTTCTAAATGCTCAATTATGTCTAATACATGATAAGTAGCAATTCTAAGGTGATTTGGGCTTCCTTGCTTATTCTCATATTCATAAACATATTCTGTTATTTCACAAAAATTGACTGTTGATTTTCCACCCTGTTCTTTTACCCACCTCAATTTAAAAACAGAATTAATATCTATGAACTTCACGCCTTGCTTGTCAGCCCAATTATGAAGATATTTAATTTTCTTTTCCTCATGTTCAAAAGCCCATATGCCATAACGTTTACCCGTATCATACATATGCTTTATAGCTTCATTATTATTATCCAGCATAGCTTTATTACGAGTTCGAATGAAGTTCTCTATTACCGGTGAATATACTTCATTCAGTTCACTGCTTACAGGTATCGATTCAAATATTTTTTGTTCATACCCATTGTTCGGCAATATTAATAACATGCATACAATAGCTGAAAGTAAAATTGTTACGAGAAAGGTTCTTCTAAATCGAACAACAATTATCATATATGCACCCTTGTGATTTTGTAATAATTAACTATATAAGTTGAACCAAATTTTCCTTATGCTGTGATGAGCAAATAACAGATGGGGTAGGTGTTTTTGCGAAGTCACAACCTTAGGAAAATGTTCAACTTATATATATGAAAATGAAAGATTTTATATCCTAAAACAACGCAATAAAAAAGGTGGTTTTGGAAGTATAACTTCCATTGCAACAAAAAAGAGAGCTTTCGCTCTCCCTTTTACTTTTTTACTGTTTTACTATCTTACCATTTGCTGCTGTAGCTGCGATTGCTGTTTCTTTGTTGTTTTCTTGCGCGTCTGCAGTCTGGGCATCTTTGGGGTTCATTTTCAAAGCCTTTTTCCTTATAGAATTCTTGTTCCCCTTCAGTAAAAATAAACTCGGTGTTGCAATCCTTGCAAACAATAGTTTTGTCCGCCATATCAAAATACCTCCTTAATTTATTTTGGATAAAACTCTCTGACATTGTTCCTCAATAAATTAAAGAGAGTCATGCCGAAAAAATATATCCATACAAGTATTAGTTTGACTAACAGTTTTACTATACCACCTTTATTTATTTTTTACAATACCTTTCTATATAAATTGAAAAAAAATATAAATTGAAAAAGAAGTTAATTGTGCTTGTTGATATTTGTTCACTGCTTCTTTTTCAATTTAGATTGCACATGTGCCTGTTTTAGCTGTACCAAAACAGGCACATGCATCAATTCGTGTCTATATATGTTGAT
This sequence comes from Clostridiales bacterium, assembly GCA_036768735.1. Taxonomy (GTDB): domain Bacteria; phylum Bacillota; class Clostridia; order DSM-8532; family DSM-8532; genus JAAYGP01. The sequence continues at coordinate 8,513 of DAIPML010000111.1, forward strand.
TTTCTAATTCAACATATATAGCATAATTTCTGTATTTTCAATGCATTCGTCAGTACGTTTTGCCATAACATGCTTTGTATTATCAACAAACTATAAGCAAAAAATAATCATTAAAGAAAGCAGGTGATTTTTATGGTTAAAAGCTATATTGCTTTATTTTTATGCGTAATGTTATGTTTCCTTTTTTCAGGCTGCTTTATCACTCATAATAGTGAAAACACTGAAAATCCTAGTGTTACTCAATACACCCAACAGGATTTTGAGATTACCTCAACCTCCCCTACAATTGTAGAAAGTACGGTAAATGAAAATGAAATCAGTCGCTTTTCAACAACTTTGTATAATAAAGAAGAAAACAGAGTTCATAATATAAAAACTGCAGCAAAAAAGCTGAACCATACAGTCATTGAACCTGGAGAAACTTTTTCTTTTAATGAAACAGTTGGTGAACGAACTCAGGCTAGGGGATATAAAAAAGCCTCCATTCTCGTTGACGGTGAAAAGAAAACAGGAACCGGAGGAGGCATTTGTCAGATCAGCAGTACAATTTATAATGCTGCTTTAGATGCAGATATGAAAATCCTCGAACGGCATAAGCATTCCAAGGAGGTTCCTTATGTTCCTGTTGGCAAGGATGCCTCAGTTGTATATGGTTCCAAGGATTTCCGCTTTAAAAACACAAAGGAATATCCTGTGGAAATACTAATTACCGTTACCGAGGATGAAGTTCAAGTTACTTTAAATAAAAAACCTTAAAAACTACGCATGCCAAAAATTATGGGGTTTTGGAGTGGCTGCACTCAATTGTAAAAAAAATCTTTCAGTATACTTAACCTTTGAGATACTTTACTTCCAAGATACTTAACCTTTAGGAAACTTAAATTTTATGTTACTTAATATCTCATTCGGGATATTTTACATCATATAAAAACAAACCATGTGGAGGCGCGGTAGGACCTGCTTTTGTCCTATCGCAGCTAGCCAAAATAGAAGGTATCTCTTCAGCGTTAATGTTTCCCAAACCCACTTCCAGCAAGGTTCCTATAATTATACGTACCATATTATATAGGAAACCATCACCCTCAACAAATATTTCAAGCATCCCATCGTTTTTCTCAAACCTAATATCTTTTATTGTACGAACAGCGGTTTTATTTTTTGCTGAAGATGATCTAAAGCTCGTAAAATCATGCTCGCCAATAAGATATTCCGCTGCTTTTCTCATAGCCTTTACTTTTAGGTGCGGGCTTGGGATATGGTAACTATATTTCCGCAAAAAAGGCTCCGGATGCGAAAGGTTCCAAATCCTGTACAAGTAAGTTTTTGATATAACATTATGCCTTGAATGAAACCTCTCAGGAACTTCTGCAACATTGGTTACAGCTATATCTGATGGAAGGTACAAATTCAAATATTCTTTAATATCTTCCAAAGAGCGCAAATCATCCGTCTTGAAATTTGCAGTCTGGCGGAAAGCATGAACCCCTGCATCCGTTCTTCCTGAACCGATTACCTCAGTTTCAGTCTCTGTCATCTTGCTAATAACCTGTTCCAATTTGCCTTGTATTGTTTTGTCCGGGTCTTTTAGCCTTTGCCATCCTTTATATCTGGCTCCATCATATTGAATAGTAAGCTTTATATTCCTCATTCGTTTTTATATGATACAATTTATCATGCCCTGTATCATTAACTCCTTTTCTGTGTTTTATTAATCTTTCAGGTATGTAATAGAATGCGATTCATCACCCACTTACACTTTCACTGTCTTGAATAAAGTAATTTAGTGGTAGGGGGTCTGATTTATCAAAATTCCAAGACCTCCACTTCTATAAGTGGGGGTTCCTTATTCTTGAT
>DAIPML010000112.1:0-10266 GCA_036768735.1 Clostridiales bacterium
TTCGATTGCTCTTTCGGCAATTTTGCCGATAAGCACGTCTTCTTCTTTAGTTGAATTCCAATTAATCATAACTTTTAGTGTTTAATTTTTATTGAAAAAACAGCCGTGAACTTCACAGCGGACGGCTGCACGTTACTCAAAAATCACAGTTAATACCAGGATACCGATTATTATGCAGATCATTAAGGAAAATACTACCCCGGCATAGATTGTTACTTCAATCCAGTCATCACTAATCATATCGTATTCTTTTTTATGGTGAAATTGCTTTCAGTTTCTGCCTCATTGCCTGGTTTATCGTCCGAAAGCTGAAGAAGGATCGTACTGTTTATATTCCTGTACCTGGAATTAATAAGTAAATCGATTATATCGAGTGCTGTTTTTTCATTTTTCGATGACAATCTGTATAACTTTGTCAATCTACGTTTTTCTTCAACTGGAATCAAAACAATGCCATAGACACCTAATAAAAATTCCTTATAATCGTTCCATGATTCCACAAATTCCGTGCTGTCGAAAGGAAGTTGAACTTCATCGGCTTCGGGATCCGGCACAAATACGGCAAATTCCTCCACCAGTTTACTCAGTGTTTTCACGTTCTTTTGAAACGTTTTCTTTATTTTCGATACATCCGTGCTGTTACGTAAACCATTTATAACCGCAGCATCGGAATCAATCAATGTTTGTATCTGGTTTATCAGGTTGTCCCAATGTTGTTTCATACTTTTCAATAATTCTAGTTATTTCTCTGTCACGGACACTATACAATTCAGCTGCTTTATCAATCAGGTATCGGGTTTGTCGGAAGTTTCGGTTTACGCATTGCTGAATGTCGTAAATAGGATAATCACTCATGTAAGCGAAGAGAACAAAAGCTCTGCGGGCCGTCATCAACGGTTCCTTTTTGTTGAACGAGCGGATCTGTTCCTGTTCATCGGCAGTGAATAATCGATTAAAAAACTGATTGATCGGCATTCGCATAATTATGAGACTAATGGATATTCTTCTCTTCTTACCCGTTGTCGGCAGGTCCTTTCAGTTTCTACCCTGCACCGGCGCGCTCTCAAAAAATCATGTGTTTCCGTAATTTCACCATAAGTGAATAGGGCCAATAGAATTATAGCAATAGATTGCCGCGCAAAAGGTGAAAGCTTAAAGCTTATTTTATATTCCGTGCAGAAGTACCATGCAGATAATTCATTTGCTTTTGTGCAACCAGTTTTCAAAAATATATTTTTAACGTGTGTCTCTACGGTGCAATAAGCAATATGAAGTTTATTTGCAACGTCTTTTTTTGTTGCACCCCAGGCGATCAGTTTTGTGATCTGAATTTCACGTTTTGTTAGTTCTGCTTTTGCGTTCATGTCCCCAAATTTCAGTTATTCCGTACTTAGAAAATATCTTTTCAATTTTTGCAGCTTCTTCGAGATCCGGAATGAGTTTCCCGTTCAACCTCCTCCACCACGACGACCTACTTTCAGGATTATAGCCTAAAGCAGCCATAATTTCATCTTTAATTTTACTGGAATCTTCTCGCTTTACCTTAGCGTATCCCTTCCGAAATGAGTAAATCTTTGAATTTTTGTTTTTTGTCATGAAAAATCACTTAAAAAAGGTATTTTTTATGTTTCAAAATCTGTTACATTTGTACCGATATTTGAAACAAAAGCAAAGATATTGCAATGCAATATTATTACCAAACATAATTAACTATAAATGCAATATTTGCAATAATTTAGAATGAGTATAAATAATAAACTAACGGAAGATGTTCGTAAAAGATTGGTAATCTTTAGAAAATCTAAAAAAATCACTCAGGATGATATTGCCGCTGCTTTTGGAATCAATCAACCCGCATATTCTCAATATGAAAATGGGAAAAACAAGATGCTTTCTAAAGCAAAGCAAACTATTCTAAAAGATAGATTTGGGTTAAATATTGATTGGCTATTTACCGGTATAGGGGAGATGATTGTATGTGACAAACAGAAAAATAATGATTTTTCTGAGCATGACATAGAAGAGAAAGGGAAAAAAATAACTATTGATTATTCGGAATACATGGAGTTAAAAGGTCAAATCAAGGAACAAATGAAATTAATTTATTCTCAACAGAAAACAATTGAAGCAAATAGCCGAACAATAGACAATCTCACAAAAAAAAATGGCGATGCGGGGGCTGTATAAAGTGCCCATGCAAATCAGAAAAGATAGTGGTTTTATATCCGTGCAAAACGGATGAAGAATACAAAGAAATAAAGAATTATAAACAAAATATGTGCTAATAAAATTTTACAGAGAATTATAACTGGCTCTCAGAAACAATAAGGTGGAGTAGGAGCGTTTCCCGTTTTCCACCCACTAACAACGTAAATCGCTAATATGAAGCGTTTTACAAAATGTAAATTTCTGAAATAAATCTCTATAGTAATAAATAGAGATTTTTCACCAGTATAATTCTCTCAATGCGCGTAAAAAGGAAGGGAATTATATTATGGGGAGAAGAAAAAAAGAGATCACCTGGCCGCATGTGAATAACTGCAAAGGCAACATGAAAAAACAATGGTACGTTGAATTCGTGCTTACTCATCCGATTTCAGGAGAAAAAATTCAAAAAAGAATTTACGAAGGTTTCAATGAACTTACTACATACTACGAACGTATGGAACTGGCCGATAAGTATATTGATGAATGGACGAATAAAATTGAGTCGGGATGGCGGCCGTGGGCAGAATTAAAACCTTTCAGCGATGAATTAGCGTATAAAAACAGCCAAACATTTTCTCCCGGGCTTTCTACCGAAAAATCATATATAAAACCTATGATTAGCGACTATCTGAAGCATAAAACACCAGAAGTAAACAAATCCACATTGGATGATTATCGTTCAAAGCTACGCCAATTCTGCTTTTACCTTGAATCGGAGAAGTGCGAAAATAGAGAACTGTCATTTTATGACAATGATTTCATGGTTGCATTTTTGAGAAAACTGCACGATAAAGGAATGTCGCGTGCAACGGTGACAAAGTACCGGCAAGTACTGAGCGAACTATTTAAATTCATTCGTAAAATAAAAAAAATAAAAATCGATGATCCATTTGACGTAGATATTCCCCGATTAGGTAAAATTGTTGATATGTCTCCGGCTTCAATACCGGAAAGAATTCGAGAAATGTTCAGACGGGAATGTGAACAAGACGATCCTCAATTATGGCTTGCAATCAACTTTGTTTATTTTACAGCTATCCGACCACGCGCAGAATTGCGTTTTTTAAAAATAAAAAATATCAACTTCAGTGCACAATGTGTAACGGTTATTAATGAACTGTCTAAAAATAATCGAACCGAAACTATTGATATTCCTGATCATCTATACAATCTCATTGTGGATGTTTGGAAACTACATTTGAAGGATGGTGAGTTATATGTTTTCGGGAAAAACGGACAACCAGGTCCGGATCCGTTAGGAAAAAACACACTCGGTTATCGATTTGTAAAAGTAAGGGAACGGCTTGGGTTGCCAAGTGATGTAAAACTATACAGTTTCAAACATTCAAGTTCCCAGGAACTCGTAATAAATAATGCTAATATTTTTGACATTCAAGCCCACATGCGACATAAGAACCTGGAAACAACGGTCGAATACTTGAAAAAACGTTTCGGTAACCGTAATACGTATCTGAAGAAGAATTTCCCTGGTATTTAATCTTTTTCAGCATAGAATTCTCCGTAAATAATGTCTTCAAATCCATCAATATTGATACTTCGTTCAATTTTTTTACAGTAAAATTTACGGTTGCCGATGATGAAAATTCGTTTTGGATCAAGTTTTTTGGTTGGATTCAAGAAACGTATCTTATAAGTTTTACTTGTATCAACTTTATCAGTTTTTGAATAAATTTCATTATAAAGAAAACTTAAAGACAATGGATTTACATAAACACCATTTTGGGCGGATAATTGATAAAATTGTTTATCCGTTAACTTAACTCTTTCAGAAATAAATCGCACAAAGCTAAATGGAATTTTACCATTATTATCAGTTGTAATTCCGCCCTGATTAAATATGTCGTTGTAGGTACTGTTATAGAAAGCAATTGACATTTGGGAAGCAGTATTGTTGTCTTCTATTGCGGAGTAATTGTCTTTTCCTTCAACAAAATCCTGAACCATTGGGGTAACCAAGCTACTTCCTTCCTGTTTAGCTATTACAGGTTCCGAATGACTTCTTGCAATAGGCAACTGCCAAACCATGCTAAATATATCACTGTTTTGAGTAAAATAATACATAGTCCAAGGTTTAACGAAAAATTCAGCAGGAATAATATCTAGCCTTAAATCAATATTTTCAGAATTATTATTTTTCAATGGAAGGTAATCATTTACTACTTTTGCAATAGCCTCATTTCCTTCAATATATTCAATAAATTGCAAGGCTAAACTTTTGTATAAATTATGCGGGTTTTCATTGATGATTATAGTTGTTCTGTTTCCTATCCAAGTTGCAATTTCTTCAATATTTTGCGAATCCGTTGGATATCCGGTATTAATAACGTGCAATGCATCTGTTATTTCTTTCGGTAAATTTTGATATTTATAATATTCAGAATCAGGAAGATTATACGATATGTTTTTTTCCAATATCATTTTCTCATCATCATCCTCTATATCAGCTTCAAAATCATCAAGCATAATAACATTCTCCTCGCTTGTATCGTTATAATAATGATGATTGAAAATAAGTTTAGCTGTCATCATAGCATTATCTACGATAATTGTACAATCGAAAAGTGATTCAATTTCTTCTAATAGCTTACTAACGGACCAATTTGGAAGCATTTTCGCAAATGCTAACGTGTCGTTCGCATGTACAATGTAAGCAAATTTATAAATGGAATGACTATCCAATGAATTTTCAAATTCATAACCTAAAGCTGAAAAAACCTTCTTAAGAATAGCGCCAATATAAGGTTGCGGTCTGTAATTTTCATAAACAATCGGATATCTAATATAATTATTATCTTCCGGCATATACTCATAAAAATGAGATGAATCATCATGTAAAGTTAATTTAGGAGCTGCTTCACCATCGTAAGCATATCTTAAAACCCATCCCGTCCGCGCCTGATTCATTCCATAGGTATATCTATTCCCCACAAAATCTGAATCCGGATCATAAAATGGTAATAAATGAAAATCAACCTCAGGATAATTCTTTTTTAAATTGGGAACAATTTCATTTTTATTAATTACTGCTGTCCCTAGGTTCAGGCTACGCAAGTTCAGATCATTACCAATAAGATAATTCAAACTACTATTCCCTGCAACAATCTGAATTTGAACCTCTTTGTTGCTATACCCCAAAATCACCTCTTTACCTTTAATAATCACTTCAAGATCGCTCACCAAAATAGCCGTTCTGTTTTCAAACCTCGATAAACTGTTTATTCGGTTTATATGTTTGAAAATTTTAGTATTTACCGGATTTTCAAGCGAAAGCGTTATGTTGAGCGTATAATCTCCCGCTTTGGTAAATAAAGGATTTTCGTTCACAAATTTGCACGAAAACTTTTCAGGCAAAACAACTTCCTGTCCGTTGATAAATAACTGAGTCATGATCTCGAAACGTTTTTCTTCATTTTATTATACAAATCGTTAGCCTGTTTGCTGCCACCTTTTCCTTCTATGTAAGTTTCAGCTACAATAGGATCGTTAAGCCGTTCTGCAAGTTTTTCGCTGGCCGTTGCCGATTTAATTAAAGCGGCTGCCATCATGTTATTATTTTCTGTTCCTTCCTGTACCGGGTTGTAACGCGAGAAAATATCGTCAACCACTTTCCGGTAAGTATGTTCGTTGTAGTTCAAAGCCGTTTGAAAATCACGCTCCGATAGGCTCCCAACAGTATTGTTTCGCTGAGCCTGATCAACCACATCAAAAACTTTCTTAACAGTTGGGTTAGCAACCGCAAACCGGTTTCCTACAAATTCGCTTTTATGCACCTTTCCATCTTCTTCCCACCAGTTCCCTTTTTCGGTATATCCTCCCCCTGCATAACCCTCTTTTGCAGCATCTCGCTGTTGCTTGGCTATGGCAATCTGACTGCCGCCAAATAAAACAGCAGCTCCCGCAGCAATAGGCCCTAAAATATGCCCGATTAAGGGTATCGATGCTGCCGATTTATAGGCTTCCATCGCTGCCAATGCAGTACTTGAAATCACATTTGCTACTGTGATGATAAATTGCTTATCGGCATATTTCGCACGTACCGCGTGAATGGCAGCTTCCTTTTCCTCTTCCAGTTTAGCAATTTTATTTTTATTGTCACCGGCCGCTTTTATCATTTTGTCGTATTTACGGGAAACTGACATTTCTTCAGCACGCTGGAAATTATCAATCGCACCGCTCAGATCAGAGGTAACATTTTGAATACCTTCGGCAATAGCCATATATTTACCCAGGTATTTATCAAGATACTTCTCACGAAGCTCATAAATAGCCTCCTGATACTCTTCTTCGCTAATCGTACCGTATTCATGGCGAAGATCAAGAATCATTTTCTCATCTTGAAAATTATGAGGCGAATAATCTTCATCGACGGCTTCCTCGCGCGGACGATTCTTTAAGTTCGCTGCGGATTGTTTCTGAAGATCTTCAAGTAGCCTGTATCGCCTGCTTGCTTCAGACAACATGGCATCGGTAAACTGTGTGTCAACTTCGGTTGTGTCCGATTTGAAATCAACTTGTGCCTGTCGCATAGCTAGCAAATGATTTATTAGCGCCGTATATGCTTCACGCTGATACCTTTCCTCTGAAATACGCTCGTCCAGCAACTTGTTTTTCAAACTGAGAATCTGACGATCATAGCTCAGTTTCAACGAAGCTTCGCGCTCTTTTAATGGATCCTTTTCGATTCCAGATCCTGGAGTGGAAGAGGAAGCATCTTCCTCAGTTTTTACAATTTTCTTTGTTGCGTCCAGCTCTTTTTGTTTTTCCGCAACAATGGCTTTCTGTCGTTCAATCTTTTGAGTAAGAAAAGCGAGTTGAGCCTTATCGAATAACCCTGATGATTCTCCCCACTGTGGTTCGGTTGAATCTCTCAACACACCCGAAGGCAGTTGTTTATTGTATAAAGCAGCATGCTGTGTTTGCAATTCGTCAAGAAGCTTCGTTTCTTGCATCAGTTGCCATTCTCTATCAACGTAGGTGAGATTTGCAACTTTATTATTTTGCATTAACGTTTCACTCAAATATTGATAAACAGATATTTGTTTATCAATATTTTCAATTTCCTTTTGAATGCTCTGTATCTTACGATCTGCAAGATTTCTGATTTCAGATCCGGCGCCTTCTGCACGTGCCTGCTGTTCTGCAATCTTCGCTTCTTTTTCTAACCGTTGAGAATACAAATCACTCATTTTTTCGCCAATGGCTTTTTGCCTGGCGTTTTCCATCAACGCTTTAGTATATTTCTCAACCGCAATCCGTGTTGCATTTGTATTAATATTTTCTAAATTTAAATTGCCCAGGTATTCCGGTGATATTTCATTCAACCGGTTAATGGCTTTTATTCTTTCATCTTTAGAAATCTTTTCATTCCTGGCAATTCCCAGCAGCATATCAAGTTCAGCACGTTCCTGGCCAACACTGTTCGCAACTTGCTTATTTATATTTATCATGGCTGATTGCTGAGTAAGCAATTTCGCGTTATTTTGCGACCATTTATATACACCATATCCAACTGCAGTTATAACAGTGATCAAAAGGCCCAGAGGATTTAATTTAGTGGTTGTCCACAATGCTTTTAACGAAGTATTAAGCTGTTTTGCACTTCCGCTTGTAAAGACAAAACGAAGTGCTAAAATCGTTTGCTGGGCAATTTCTTTCTGATTGGCAATAAACAATTTTGTTTTTTCAATCAAAGCTAATTTTATCCAGGCTGTCTGAAGTTTTATTCCTACATTATAAGCAAGAATTAACGAAGTAATTTTCAATAATGTAGGGCCGTATTTATCAAGAAAATCCAACACGCCCGGTAATATCTTTATGAGATAAGTAACGTAATTTGTACTTTTGAGTAATGCCGGATTAAGGCGCTCACCCAATTCAAGCGCTGCATCTTTAAACTCCTTCCGACGTTTTTCCAGTTGCGCCATCAAGTTGTTATTTTTCACATTATATTCGTTGGTGAGCGAAGTACCTTCTCTGAACGACTCATTCGATATCCGTTGCGCTTCATCAACCAGATGAATATTGGTAGCCAATGAAGAAAGCACACCCACGGCACGCGCACCATCCAAGCCCATTTCTTGGAAAACGGGAATAAGCTGCTGAAAACCGCCTTTCTCCGAAAGCGATTTCAATACCATTTTTATAGCCTCGTTGGTATCTGTTTTGAGCAGCTGGTTAAATTTGCTAACTTCCACACCGGCAATCCGCGCAAATTTAGCCGGATCTCCCATAACAGACATAATGAATTTCTGCAATGCAGTAGCACTCATCTCAACTGCCTGTCCGCTCTGATCAAGCGCAGAAGCATATCCCAAAATATCTTGTACCGATATTCCCGCCTGCGAAGCAACTCCGCCTAAGCGTTGTGTAAAGTTTACCAAATATGCTTCGTTTGCTGTACTGCTTTGTCCTAACTCGTTGATGGCTGATCCAACTGCAAGCATGCGTTGTTCAAGGTTCATTCCATCCAGTTCTCTGGTCGAAAGTTTAAATACTTCAGTTATTTTGCCAATGTTTCGGATGGCACCTTCCCCAAGATCTTCACCCAGGGCAACATTTATCTGATTTCCGGCACGCACGAATTGCATCACTTCATCCTGTGCCGATTTACCCAATTTTCCGGCATCGCGAGCCAATTCGTTAAGCTGCTCTCTGGCCGTGCGGGTATCCATTTTCTTAAATTCCTCATTCAAGGCAACAACTTCTTCACGTGCTAGCCCTGTAGTTTTTGAAACATCGGCATACTTATCGTCCATCTTAGCCATATCTTCCGAAAGCTTCCGCAACGTGAACGAAACGCCCGTTATTGTTCCAATAATAGCCATGGTTCCCGCAAAATACTTGTTAAATCCATTAGCCATTCGCGACATACGGCTTTCAGCGACATGCGATTCTACCGCAATTTTATTTATTTCGCTCCGTACTTTTCTTATGCTAGTTTGCAAATGATCCCATTCACGCGAACCACGTTTTATGTTTCCGCTATTAAGCTGTTGATTTAGTGATGATAAAACGCTTTTAAGTTCTTTCGGCTTTGCAGTTGAAAGATTATTCAGAACCTTGTTAACATCAATGGTTTGGCGTTGTAGCGCGCGCATTTCATTTCGTGTTTTAGCAAGATCGCGGGTAAGTTCTTTGGCAAAAGTATGATTACCGGCTTTCCGGGCATCATCAATGGAAAGAGCCAAAGTTTTAGCCTTTACTTTCAGATCGTCTAACTCCCTCTTGGCCTGCTCACCGTTAAGTAGTGTAGTTAATACAACTGTATTGGTATTCATAAATCCTATTTTTCAACGAAAATAAGATTATGTAAAAATGTAGAAAAAGACAGGGCCCTACATATTTTTCATCCTCTTAATATGTGCGTTCAAGCAGCTCACTGAGCAGCGTAGTTTTTTTGCGATATATTCTTTACTCCTATGCTCGATGCAGAGCATTTCAATTAATCGATCTTCTTTATCCGATAATTTGTATTTAGCATTTTTACCGCCTTTTTTACGACCAAGCTTCACGCCGTTGGCTCGGGCACGGGCTAAGCCCTCTTTGGTGCGCTGTGAGATGAGATTACGTTCAATCTCTGCCGAGAGACCGAATGCGAATGCAAGTACCTTAGAAACGATTGTGTCTCCAAGTTCGTAACCCTCCTTAATGCTATACACGGTTACTTCCTTTTCCATACAGATCCGGAGGATCTCCATGATGTCCATCAGCTTCCTGCTTAACCGTGAAATTTCTGAAATAACCAGGATATCATCTTTCTTGATCTTTTTGAGTAATACTCCCAGGCGCCTGTTCTCTGTGTTCTTTGTGCCGGAAACGGTTTCTTTTATCCATTTGTCAACAATGAATTCTTTTGTATCACAGAACCTTACAATTTCTTGACGTTGATTTTCGACAGTTTGCTTCTCCGTGCTAACACGGATGTATGCGTAGATCATGTTTTTCTGCACAAAGATACGATGTTAAATTTGATCGGATTTTAGGGACAAAAAAAGTAAGTAAGATGAAAAAAAAGAAACTTTCAACAATAAGCTTAAA
>DAIPML010000113.1:0-229 GCA_036768735.1 Clostridiales bacterium
CTGAATCATTAGCATTAAAAGAAGGTGTAACTCAAGATGCTATTAATGCAGCTTCAGCATTAGTCGAAGCAGTAACCGTTAAGACAGATCAAAACAAGACTGTTTTGCAAGGGCTAATAACCAAAGCTCAAGCGTTGCAGGATGCAGATCAAGCAGCCATAAATGAAAGGCTGACAATTACCAGCGTAACTATAGCAGACAAAGGAGCATATGACAGTACAGCTAAAGG
>DAIPML010000113.1:329-10265 GCA_036768735.1 Clostridiales bacterium
CTGAATCATTAGCATTAAAAGAAGGTGTAACTCAAGATGCTATTAATGCAGCTTCGGTATTAGTAGAAGCAGTAACCCTTAATCCAACTCAAAACAAGGCTGCATTAGAAGGGTTGATAACTGGAGCTCAAGCATTGCTGGATGCTGACCAAGCAGCCATCGATGCAAGGTTGTCAATTACCAGCGTAACTATAGCAGACAAAGGAGCATATGACAGTACAGCTAAAGGCATAGTACGAGTATTAGGCTACGGAGTAGGAATTAACCTTGACGCTAAAACTGAAGGTAAGAAAATAAGCGACACAACAAGTATAGTAATCGAGCTTTATAAAGAAGACAAATTGTTAGGCCAGCAAACATTTAAGGGCTTTGAAAAGCATGCAAATGCATCGTCAACTAGTGGAACCATTGATGCAGGTGGCCAATATGTAGCCACAAGCTGGGATAACAGCTGGTCTGCAGGAATAGCCGAGATACCAAATAAGGCAGTAGCAACCGTCGAATACAAGGACGGAACTGCAACAGCAGAAATGGGTCTGAGCTTTACCGATGAGCAGACAAAGATATTCTTTGCAGCAGAAGCAGTCCACGCACTGTTTGAAGACGTGTTTGTTGGTGCTGAATCATTAGCATTAAAAGAAGGTGTAACTCAAGATGCTATTAATGCAGCTTCAGCATTAGTCGAAGCAGTAACCGTTAAGACAGATCAAAACAAGACTGTTTTGCAAGGGCTAATAACCAAAGCTCAAGCGATGCTGGATGCTGAACAGGAAGCCTAGGATCAGGCAGAGGTAAATTCAGTGATTGCTTTACACAGCTGACCTAACCTTTAGCAACGATCAAACAGAAACAGAAACTAACATGCCACGTGGGGAAGCAGGCAATTAAGCTCTCTCACGGGGCTTTTTTTTGGATAAATACCTATTAAAACCAAATAAAACCTACCCATAATGGTAAAATTTTGTTATAATATAGATAGATTTATCATTGAAGGGAAGGTTGCTAAAATGGATAATACAGCTATGGAAAAATGGTCATCCCTTGAAGAAATTGCTGAGCACTTAGGTGTCAGTAAAGATACAGTCTATAGGTGGATTGCAGATAAACAAATGCCTGCTCATAAAGTTGGAAAGCTATGGAAGTTTAAAATAACTGAAGTGGATGAATGGATTATCAAAGGAGATGCAGCAGATAAATAATGTGATTAGGCAGAAGAGATTCTGAGGAGGAAAGATGATGAAGTTTTTAGAGATACTGGAAGCAACTCTAAAGCTGGATAACCGCTTTTTGGGTGAAGATGGAGAAATCTTGAAGGCAAAAGTTTATGATGTTTGTATGGCTATGGATGGAGCATTGCTTGAGAGTTTAATAGATAATGAAGTACTTAAAGCACATTTTTTTATTGATGTGAATGGACATCTTGTATTTGATAAAATTAAATTTGCATGGGTGCTGGAATCCCGAGAGTTTTTACCGGATAGTTATACCATGTTCAAAAATAAAATTGGCTTAGCCGATAAAGATGGAAAATTGCTTAGTAAACAAAATGATGTAACTCTTGTTTGGCCATACAAAGATTGTGTTTTGGAAGGCGGTCAGACAAAAGAAGATCAGAAGAGAAATGAAATCTTTTATAATGAGACATTGGCCCCGGATGAGGTGAACAGGTTATTACATCCAAAGGTTTTCACAAATGCAAAACGCTATTCCCAGGATGGCGTGGAAGAAATCAGTGCAATTGATGATAGCGATAACCTTATTATAAAAGGCAATAACCTTCTAGCCTTGACTTCACTGGTAAAAAGATATGAAGGACAAGTTAAATGTATTTACATAGATCCGCCATACTATTTTCAAAAAAGGACTGGTACAGACACATTTTTGTATAACTCTACCTTTCGTTTTTCCACTTGGCTGGGATTTATGAAAGATCGTTTAAAAACGGCAAAAAGGCTATTAGCTAACAAAGGGATCATTTTTATAAACATTAGCGAAGATGGTATGCATTATTTGAAGGTGCTGGCTGATGACATATTTGGCATGGAGCATTTTATTGGCACCATACCCAGAAGAACCAGACACGGAAAATCAGATGTGCCCTTTAACTTTTCCCAGGATTTTGATTGGCTTCTTGTATATACAAATACCAATGATAGTGAAAAAGTGATGGGAAGACAGATAGAGCGAAATTATTATGAGAGTGATGACTATCCGGGTCAACCATGGCGGCTAGCAGATTTAACCTCACAACGTACTGCCAAAGAACGACCTAACTCCTATTTCACCATGATTGATCCTAAAACTGGCAAAGAATATCCGGCTAGTGAAAAGCGTACCTGGGCATTAACTAAGGATACTTTTGATTATTACTACGAAAAAGGTGCGATAGTATTTCCCGATGACTATGACTTTTTGAATATTTCAAAACCATACGCAAGAAAGTTCAAAGCGGATGACGATATCAGCGGCAAACTTAGCGCAGTTATTTCAGATTTTCAAATCATTGATTTTCTAAAGAATCTGTTTTCAGCAGTTAAAAATAAAGATGGCAATGATGAGATTGATGAACTATTTGGACGAGACGAATTTGATTTTGCTAAACCAGAGAACTTAATTAAAACTATTCTTGATGCTACAACGGAGAAAAATGATATTATCCTAGATTTTTTCAGTGGTAGTGGGACTACTGCTGCGGTTGCTCATAAGATGGGGCGTCAGTATATTGGAATTGAGCAAATGGATTATATTGAGACTGTCACAGTAGAAAGGTTAAAAAAAGTTATAGCTGGAGAGCAAGGAGGGATTTCCCCAGAAGTTAATTGGCAAGGTGGTGGTTCCTTTGTTTATTGTGAACTGATGGAGCAAAATGAAGCCATCGTTACTGTCCTTCAATCTGCAACAACACCTGAAGAGGTACAAAGGGTTTTGAACAAGGTGACAGATGATGGGCTAATTGCTCCGTCTGTGCTTCCGGCAGATTTACGTGCCCACTTAGATGAATTTGCTAAATTATCTTTAAATCAGCAAAAGGAGCTGGTGATGAGCCTTATTGATAAGAATAGGCTATATGTTAATCTTTGTGATATGGATGATGAAGAATTGGCAGTTAGTGATAAGGATAAGGCTTTTAATAACAGTTTCTACGGCTTAGCTGATAAGGATGGTAGATAAGATGTCGGAAAAATATTTATATCAAACAATAGAAGCCTTAGAACAGGCTGGATTTCTGCAGGAATTACCCGGATTTATCGAGTCGGGGCTACCAGAAAATATTGTGCTTAGAGATTATCAAAAACAAGCATTCCAGTATTTCATCAGCTATTATGAAAATGAACGGCTTAGAAAAAACAAGCAAATACATAATCTGTTCCATATGGCTACCGGATCAGGCAAGACTATTATCATGGCTGGGTTGATCTTATATTTATATACTAAAGGTTACCGTAAATTTTTGTTTTTCGTGAATCAAACAAATATTTTAGAAAAAACCAAAGAGAACTTTTTAAATTCTGTCTCCGGCAAGTATCTCTTTGCCCAGGAGATAGAGATTTTGGGCAGGAGGGTTGCAATCCGTGAGGTAGATAATTTTTCTACAGCTAATGAACAGGAAATAAATATTTGCTTTACTACAACACAAAAATTACATTTGGATTTAAATTTTCCTAGAGAAAATACCGTTACAATTGAAGATTTTGAAGATGATAAAATTGTACTTATTTCAGATGAATCCCATCATGTCAACACAAGAACGAAGAAAAGAACAAAGGGAGAGGAAATAGCAGATAACTCCTGGGAATATAGTGTAGAAAAGATTTTCAGAGCTAATAAAGATAATGCCTTGATAGAGTTTACGGCTACTTGTGATTTGAAAGACCCGGCTGTTGAAAGCAAATATCTGGATAAAATAGTTTTTGATTATGCCTTGGCTAAATTTAGAGCCAGTGGTTACACTAAGGATTTCCAAAATTTGCAAAGTGATTTGGAACTGTGGGAAAGAACCCTTGGAGCATTAATTATAAGCGAATATCGCAGAAACCTTTTTGCAGACTGTGGACAGAATATTAAGCCGGTAGTGCTGATGAAGTCAATGCGTATTGCCGATTCGGAGGCCTTTTATAATCAGTTTTTTGAAAGACTAAATTCCTTATCACCAGAAGAAATTATATCATTAAAATCGCCGTCTAATATCTATTTATCAACGGCAATAGATTATTTTCTGGAAAAGGATAAAAGCCTTGTAGTCTTAGTTTACGCCCTTAAATTAGCATTTGCTAAAGAAAATAGCATTATTATGAATGGCAGCACTGATAATACGGTAGATAAGCAACTAGCTGTTAACTCATTAGAAGAACCGTCAAACCCCTATCGTATTATTTTTACAGTAGATATGCTTAATGAAGGTTGGGATGTATTAAATCTTTTTGATATAGTGCGACTGTATGAAACTAGGCAAAGCGGTAAGGGTAAAATTGCACCTTACACTATTAAAGAGGCACAGCTTATAGGAAGAGGTGCCAGGTATTGCCCTTTTGTTGCAGAACCGGAGCAGGAGCGTTTTAAACGGAAATATGATTATGATGCAAATAACGATAACCGAATTTTAGAAACCCTGCTATATCACAGCAAGCAGGATTCTCGCTATATAAATGAGCTAAGAACAGCACTAAAGGCAACTGGCTTATTGCCGGAAGCTCCTGTTGAAATAGAGTATCGTGTAAAAGAGAAATTTAAAGACACCATGTTTTTCAAAACGGGTCTTGTTTTTAATAACCGACGTATAGAGAAATCTAGAGCTAATGTAGACCAAATTAATAAGAAAATACAAAATGCTACCTTTAATGTGCAGATAGCCGGAACAAGAAGTAAACTTTATAATTTGTTTAGTGATGATACTGTAAAAGACAATGGTCTGAACTATACAAAACAAATTAAACTAAAAGAGCTACCCCTAAATATACTCTATGGAGCATTAGACAGTTTTGAAGGCTTGAAATTCAATGTTCTTAAAAGTCATTTTCCACAGTTAACATCAAAAAAAGAATTTCTGACTTCAACAAATTATATCGGAAATGTGACTCTTGCCATTGAAAGCGACAGAGAAAACTTGTCGGCAGCCCATCTCTTACAGGCAGCAAAAAAAGCAATGGGTAAAATTGTAGATCACGTGGGAGGCATTAAAACTGAATACGAAGGCACGAAAGAATTTAGATCTAGACCTATCCGAAATATTATACGGGATAAAAAGATTTATATAGACAGCCCTAAAGGTGATGGTGTAGGTATATCTCAGGCAGTTGTTATAAAGGAGTTAGCAGTAAACCTTTATGATGAAGACTGGTATGTATATGAAGATAATTTTGGCACTACAGAAGAAAAAGCCTTTGTTAAATATTTCCGTGGGATTGTACCTGAGTTACGAAAAAAATATGAAGAAATATATCTTATTAGAAACGAGCGGATAGCAGAGTTTGCAATCTATGAATTTGATACTGGTGAAAGATTTGAACCTGATTTCCTTCTTTTTCTAAAGAAACAAAACCAAGATAGCTATGACCAGGAACAGATTTTTATCGAGCCTAAAGGTGATCATTTATTAAGCCAGGATAAATGGAAAGAGGACTTTTTACTACGTATCAGTAAGGAAGGTATTCCTGTTAAGATGTATGTAGACGACAATAAATATCGCATATCCGGACTTCCTTTCTTTAACATTAATAACAGGATGAGCGATTTTGAGGAGGCTTTAAGGGATAAAATTAATTAATCAGAGGTGGAAACCATGGCGGTAGATCTTTCATTTACTGATTATGTTAAAGATAAGTTTTTTAATACTATCTACAAAACAGTAGAGAATTTTCCAGCAGGAGTCATATATGGCTCTTTTTTTGCTCATTTTTAGCTAGAAAGACTGATTTAATAGGGTTTTAACCGTACATCAAGTGTCCGAAACAAGAGCCTAATTAGCAGGTAATATAAACATAGAAGTAAATATTTAAGGCTATTTTGCCATATCAAACTTGCAGCCGAAAGGCTCACCAAATAAAAAAAACGGTGAGTTTTTCGGCTAATTGACATGCCCTTTTCTCACCGGGAAAAGAGGGACAAACCATGTCAAGAAAGTACAAAACCAGTCAAAAGAAGAGAGAAGAGTACATCTATTACACTGCTGAAGGAACTAGAATTGTAATTTCCCCGGGAGAAGATGAAGTAACTGAAGCCCTGATTGAAACTCTCCATAGCTTTGATGATGAAGAAGTGGATGAGCAGCGCAGATATGATTATCGTGTCGCATCAAATCTGGAAGCTTATCGTGATGGTGAAAAAGAAGAAGCGAATGACCGAATAAATATCTTGCTGATGATAGCTACAATCCAGAGCGTATTCTAGTGGAAAACGAAATGGAGGCTGACCATCAGGAATTGATAGAAAGGTTAAAAGATGCTATGGAGAGTTTAACGGAGAAAGAGAAGAAGCTTTTTCAGGATAAGTTTGCAGAAGGTAGGACTAATGTATCAATAGCCAAAGATATGGGGATTTCCGAGACTATGGTTCGCAAGAACTTAAAGAAGATGTATGAGAAGTTAGGCTCTATTTTAACAAAATAATTCTTTTCTAAAAAAGGGGGTTTGAGTGGACTCCCTTTTTCGCTTATATATGAGGGATGAAAATTAGCCCTTAGAGAGGAGGACAAAGATGAGCCTAAAACATAAGGTTACCATCAAGGTGGCTCAGCCCGGTGGGGAAGCGGGACAAGTAATAGAAAGTGGCAGGAAAACTATCAGAAGCAAAATGCTAGATTTGCTCTTTGGTAAAAAAGTAAGCTTGCTTGTAATAACACCGGGTGACTCAGTTGAAACAGTGGAAATCAAAGAAATCAGGGAAGGGGGTGTAAGGCCTTGAGTAAAGTAAAACTTTTGTTAGCACTGGTAGATGATTTAAAGACTTTAGCAGATAGTGTTCAAGCAGTAGCTGATGCCATTGGAAGTAATGAGCCAAAGGAGGATATAAAGTCAGTGCCAGCCCAAGTGGAAAAAGAAATTACATTAGAGGAAGTACGAGGAGTATTAGCAGAGAAAAGCCATGCTGGCTTTACCGCTCAAATAAGGGACCTGCTTAAAAAGTATGGTGCATCAAAGCTAAGTGAGATTGATCCAAGTAAGTACACCGCACTTCTTTCCGATGCGGAGGGGTTGAAATGAGTAAACAGCATGCAATCCTTTCAGCATCTGGAGTCCATAGGTGGTTAAGTTGTACACCCTCTGCCAGATTAGAGCTGGAGTTTGATGATATCTCAGGTGAGGCTGCTTTTGAAGGCACAGCAGCCCATAACCTAAGCGAGCATAAACTCCGCATAGCTCTAAACATTAAATCAGAAAGGCCGGTATCAGCCTATGACTCAAAGGAGATGGAAAACTACACCGATGGCTATGTGGAATTTGTGCTGGAAGCCTTAGAAGAAGCAAAGAAGAAATGCAAAGACCCTCTTATCTTAATTGAGCAGAGATTAGATTTTTCCAGCTTCGTGCCTGATGGCTTAGAAGAACTGAAAAGCGAACGGGCAAAAAATAAAAAGCTTACAGCGACTGTCAGTATCCAAAAACAACAAATTGCGGAAATGGAGCCTAAAGCCAGTTATTATGATGTGGTTTTAAACTGTAAAGATGCAGTAGCGATTACTACTATAGCAAAGGACTATGGCAAGTCTGGTCGCTGGCTTAATGAGTATTTACACGATTTAGGGGTTCAATTTCGTCAAGGGAAGATTTGGCTCCTGTATCAGAAATATGCCCAGCATGGTTATACAGCAACAAAGACCCATAGCTATCCAGGCAGTGATGGTATTATGCATTCTAAAATACACACCTACTGGACTCAAAAAGGAAGGCTTTTTATCTATGAACTTCTTAAAGCAAACGGGATACTGCCTTTAATAGAGCAGGAATTTTAGGAGGGGAGAACATGGATAAATACAATGCCGAGGGCTATAAAGATTTAACTGCCTATGAAGCTTTAACAAATATTGAAAAAGAAGAAGAAAACTTTAATAAATTAAGGCTTATCTATGTTTGCTCCCCCTTCGCCGGAAATGTGGAATACAACATAAGTAGAGCCAAAGGTTATAGCAGGTATGTAATGAGTAAAGGCTTTATTCCCTTAGCTCCTCATCTCTTATTTCCCCAGTTTTTAGATGATGAGGACAAAGAACAAAGGGAAATTGGAATAACCTACGGGCTTTATCTATTAAAAAAATGTAATTCTATCTGGGTTTTTGGAGGGAAAACCACAGAGGGGATGTTAAGGGAAATTAAATGGGCTAAAAGATATGGCATTCCCATTAGATATTTTAACGAAAGATGTGAGGAGGTGAAAGGCCTATGATGGAGTTTACCTTATGCACATCAGAATATAAAGGAAACATTTCAAACTGACTTTACCCTAACAAGGTAGTAATTAAAGATGAGACTTCGTTCCTTGAAGCCATAAAATTTGACCATGTCAGTGCAGAGTATAAAGACAATTACCGTAGCAATGCCAATTTTATAAAAGCAGATAATGTAGTGCTGGATTGCGATAACGACCACTCAGACGAAATAAAAGACTGGGTGTCATCTCTTGATGTTGCGATGGCCTTCCCTAGGGTAACTTACGCTATATCTTATAGCAGAAACCACATGAAGCAAAAAGGTAATAAGTCTCCAAGGCCCAGATTTCATGTTTACTTTATGATTCCCGAAACAAAGGATCAGGATGAGTATACCCGTTTAAAGTAGCAGATTGCATCACACTTTCCATTTTTTGACACAAATGCTCTTGATGGTGCCAGGCTTATTTTCGGGACAGATAATAGAGAAGTTGAGTTTTATAAAGGAGATATGAGCATAGTTGAATTTTTAGAAGATGCCGCTTTTGCGGACTGGGATGAAGCCTTAGAAGAAATACCTGAGGGAAAACGTAATAATACCATGAGTCATTATGCTAGGCGTATTATTAAGCGTTTTGGTAATACCGATGAGGCCCATGAAAAGTTTTTAAAACAAGCAGAAAAATGCAATCCGCCTCTTGATGAAAGTGAGTTAAAGCTTATCTGGAGCAGTGCGGTCAGTTTTGGAAAGAAGATAAGTTCTCAAAAGGATTACATCCCACCTGAAAAATACAACACCGAATTTGGCTTAAAACCATCTGATTATTCGGATATCGGACAGGCTGAGGTTTTTGTTAGAGAGTATCAGGATACTGTTCGCTATTCGCCTTCTACTAAGTTTCTTGTTTACAACGGTAGCTACCCCCGGTAAACCTTGGGAGCAATCAAGCTCTCAAGGTGCTGGGGGTTATTTTTTTGAAAAACTATTTAGAAAAATTTCAAAATAGATATTGACAATTTAATTATTTTATAGTATATTCTATTTAGAAATATTTCTAAATAGAAAGAGGTGAGACTGTGGGATTTGCAGAAACATTTAAAGCGCTTTCTGATCCGATAAGAAGAGAAATATTGGTAATGCTAAAAGAAGGAAAAATGTCTGCAGGAGAAATAGCTGAACAATTTGACATGACTGCTGCTACAATTTCATATCATCTTTCACAGCTTAAAAAGGCAGGATTGTTGTTTGAAACCAAATATAAAAATTTTATTTATTATGAAATCAATGTTTCGGTATTTGAAGAATTAATGTTGTGGTTAACGCAGTTTGGAGGTGTTGATAATGAAAATGAAAATTGACAAGTTATTGATAATAAGTACTGTTATTTGTTTGCTTCCTATAATTTTGTCCTTGATTATGTACGATAAATTGCCTGATAGGATGCCCATTCATTGGGATATAAAAGGAAACCCGGACAACTACGGCTCAAAAGCCATGGCAACCATAGGACTTCCGTTAATGATGGCAGGGCTGAATTTAATTACTCATTTTGCATTAAATTCTGATCCTAAAA
>DAIPML010000114.1:0-10263 GCA_036768735.1 Clostridiales bacterium
CCGTCTTGATTTGACGCCCCTGATTTCAAGCCAAACATCCATTCCGGATCAAAAAATGGAGAAGACGCATTTTGGTCAAACATTTTCCATTGCTGCATCAAACGAGCATCGTCATTACCAACGACTCCAAGCTCTTCAAGCTTTTCTGCAATTTCAGTTTGCAGCTCTTCTACGCGGGCTTTATACTTGTTTTTAGATTTATTGCTTTTAGCGCCAAATATACGATGGTTGGTTTGATTAAGTTTTTCTTGTAATTTTTCTACT
Organism: Clostridiales bacterium; assembly: GCA_036768735.1. GTDB lineage: Bacteria > Bacillota > Clostridia > DSM-8532 > DSM-8532 > JAAYGP01. Next base: position 265 of record DAIPML010000114.1, read on the forward strand.
TCAGGGCTATCAAAAAGAGTTTTTGTTTTGCTTAGTCCTATTAATGTATTTGCGGCAACAAATTTTGCTTCGAGATTTGGTAAAGGACGAATTCCAAAGTTATCCTCTGGGTTATGAGTCGGACACTGATCTACGACTAAAGAAATGAAAAATCTCAATTTTGAGATCTGAACAGCAATGCTTTGAATATCAACACCGTAAATACATCTTTCTATCAAGTATAATTTACGTGCATAATCGGGTCGATTAATGTTATCATCAAAGCTACGGTTAATATCTATTTGAATCTCTTCTCGTTCTTCTTTTGTATAGTCCTTCAGAGTGGAACTCAATTCTTTAATAGACTCTTCAAGGATTAAACTCTTCCAAATTTCATTTTGGGGATCAAGTTGTGAAAGAACATGAACCATTTGTTGCAGAACTCCTACGGGAAAAGCACCTGAACCACATGCTGGGTCTAAGACTTTGCACTTTTGAATAGATTGTATTATTGCTTGTTTTACATCATCACTTATATTTAGTGTTTCATCGGCGTATTGCATTAGTTTTCGATACTCATCTTCATATTTTTCTCCAACGCTTTGCTTTAGGTAAGCGATTAGACTTTCGTCTACCATATATTGAACAATTTCACGAGGAGTATAGAACGAACCTGTTTGTTTGCGTGCAGTTGTTTTTGTTTCCGGATTATAACTGGCTAAAAGGTTTTCAAAAACTTTTCCCAATAATTCGGGATCAAGAGAAACATCCTGATCGAATGGCGTATTCTCTTCAATAGTGAAGTTGTATTTTTGCAAAATATCGATCAACCCCAAGGCGTCAACACTTTTCTTTTTTTTATCTCCATAAAAATCAGATAAGTCTTCGCCCTTTCTCTCTCCAAAGAATAGGAAGTCTGGGATGATAAGCATATTAGGCTTAGGCAGATTGTCCGAAAAACCATCTATGTAGATTTTATTTTGCTTGTCATCTAAACAATCGAATAGTCCACCATTGAGGAAAGGAACTTTTGCATTTACCAAATCTAAAAACAATTGTGGATTAGTGAATAATTCTTCATAACGCATTAAATGATCGTATCCAAATCCCTGTCCATACCAATCTTGTTTTCTAAATCCACGAGTGCGGCTATCTTCTTTACTCTGCGGTGTAATGGGACAATTGAGTGTTGCAAAAAATAAATTTTGCAATATGGCTTTGTAATACTTGCTTTTATGTGATTTTTCCGCAAATAAGCCTGTTTTCAAATTAGGGTCAAAATCTTTGAGAAGTTGATTGCTTAGAAAATTTATATCAAACAACTCACTTGGTATAAGATTTTTTTGTTTTAAGAACCAAACGAATAATAAGCGTGTCAGTAAGCGGATTACATTCTTTGAACGGTGTTCTATACGTTTTTCATCGTTTTCAATTTCATGCTCTCCGGGAAATTGAACCGTTTTTATTGCCCATGCATACCAATCTGACAATTCTCCATAAAATGCTTTTGTTAGAACCTCAACAGAGAACCTCTCAGCTAAATCCTTACCGTCTTTAACTCTACCTTTCCCAAATAGAAACTTATTTGGGGTATAACCACCAACACCTTCTCCGAGTAAATAAGAGTATCGTCTTGGGTTAGAATAATTTCGTTGTATTCGAGCAGAATGATCTTTTTGTTCAGCATCTATTTGCAGAAAAGAAAAACGATATTGATTACTTCCTTTAGGGATAAAAGCAACTAAGGCTTTGTTGCAATAACTGTTTTTCTGCATAACTTGAAATGCATCGCGTGATATTCCTACGCGAGCATCGTGAGTTGAATTATGTTCTATTTCAAACACTTCAAGTTCAAGGCTTTTACAAGAGCCAAGTCGTGTAACCGAAGAGGTAAATTTAGGGTTGAAACTTAGAGTCAAATTTTCTTCTTTTGCTTGAAAATCCTCAGGGAGAAAATTATTTTCAAGGAAATCTACAAAATTCTCACGATTATAGTTATTGCTGAAATTATACATATTGCTTGTTTTTAGAATAATACATCTGAATTTGAAATGACGCTATCGCTTTCTATCTCTTCGGCAAGAATCAGCGTTTCTGATCCATGCGAAATGTTATCGTAAGTGTGCAATGCTTTTTGTATGTAAATGCGAGATACTTTTTCAGGTAAAGTTACATATTCGGCGGATTTCATCCGATTTATCAATCGTAATGCATAACCAGAGATAGCATCGAACTCCATTGCCGTCTTTAAATCTTCAAGATACTCTATATCACACGCTTTTGTCTGTATCATGATTCGAACTTTATCTAAGGCATCTCTTTTTGTCTTTTCAGTATCGCTTTCGGAATCATCTGAAAAGAGGGAATCCTTTATCGAATTGAACGTCTTTTCAAAAGCATCTGATATCTTATAAGGCTGTTCTTCTTTGATTGTTTTCAGTAATTTGAATGCATCTTCCGGAGTTCTATCATAAGGTTTTTCATTTCCAACACCATACTTAAATACAAAATCACTCCCTTTTTTTGCAAAAACTAAAACACCTTCTTCGGAAAGTGAAGTTTTTCTACGGATTTTTGTCCGTAAAGGTAGATTCAAAGCTTCTTTCATATCTTTACTATGAATAACATAATCTAACTCTGTGCGATATTCAGCATCCCAAGATTTACGCTCATCATTTTCAATAATTGTTTTATACTGCTCAATGAAAAACGCACGCAACTCTTCTTCTGAAGTAAGTACTTTGGTGTCTTCTCCCATTATTGCATGAATCATTGCCATTTTTAAAGTAGAAATCTCTTGAATGCGAATCTCACTTTCGCCTATGTCTGTTGGAAAATAATTGTAGATATATAGTTCATCAAACATTTTTTTGTTAATTCGATTGATACGTCCAATCCGTTGAATTACTCGAGTTGGGTTGTATGGTATATCGTAATTAAAAATTGTCCCAGCTCTATGGAGATTGTATCCTTCAGAAATGGCATCGGTGGCAACTAATACTTTGTATGTGTTTTGTTGCTTATATTCATCATATCCTGCATCAAAATTTGCCTTTATTATTTCTTTATTGCGTGGAGAAGCCTTTCCTGCCGTGTATGAAAATACAGGGAGCCCTATTTTGGTTAATTTTTCGGCCAAATAATCTGTCGTATCGGCAAATTGGCTAAACACTATTATCTTTCTCTCAGGATCGTTGGTTAACTGACTATTTAATACCTTGATAAATTCATTTATTTTAGGATCTTCATCAACCTTATCCCATTCATTTTTTAGTTTTTGGAGTATTTCAATATCAGAATCTAAATCTTCAAAAAAGTTATCAGTTAAATATTCTGTTTTGATTTCAAACATCCCCCTTGTTTGTAATCTTTCGATAGCATATTCTACCTCATCATCAACCATTTCAGGAATAATATCATTGGTAGACTCGTACATCGTTTCAATATCTGGCAACATTCCTTTCTTAAAAACCGGAATGGCTTTCCTTCTCTCAATCCATTTTTTTATGTTTTTATGACTGGCAAGCATATTATCTAAAGATATTCGGAATGCTACTTGAGAACTTTCAAAACGTCGAACTAATAATGTACGCATAAATTTCGACAAATTTCGTTGAGTTCCTTTGAACAGATTATATTCAAAACCAGCTTTCTCAATTAGTTCTTTTACCTCATCATCACATTCTGGTTTAACAAACATAATAGACTTGTATCGCGTAGCATGGAAAACTTTTGGTGAAATAACTTCATCTTGGATATCATCGGAATATGTATAATCATTCATATCAATATCTTCTTCGTAGCTCTTACGCGAAATCTGTTCCAGCGTTGAAATATACAGATTGCGAAGATTACCCAAGTCATAATCTAGTAACTTTGGAGGAGCTGGTTTTGAAAATTCTATTTTTTGCTTTATCAAATCCTCTCGATAAGCAGGAATAGCATCCAAATCTAATCGGGAACGTCTAATAATTAAAGGGGAGATAATTGCTCTAATTTGCTGAGCAATACTCTCAATTTCAATTTTCAATTCACTTTCTGAAAGTTTTTTGTCTTTCTGTTTTTTCTTGAGATTTTTATGTAGGCTGATTAAATGGCGGAAGCTATATCCTAAATTATTTACAGTTTGAAGCGTGGATTTTGTCGGAATCTGAAATAACTTTATCATGGAGTAAATGTCAGACGGTTGGTTATTGAATGGTGTCGCTGTTAAAAGCATTACTTTATTTCCTTGACACAGTTCGTGTAGCATTCCATAATCCTGCGTAAACTCATTACGATAATTATGCGCTTCATCAATAATTATGAGCCATTTTTCATTCTCCTCAGTTCTTGTACGGTAGTGTTCCAATGCTTTAGAAATGATACCACGACTAAATACACGAGCCGTATTTATTTTAAATTCATCTACATAATCTTCCCATTGTTGTTTTAAGTGAGGAGGTGAGATTATTATTGTTCTTAAATTTAAATTATTAGCAATCGTAGAACCAATAATACTTTTACCAAGACCCACCACATCGGAAATAATAACTCCATTGTGCCTTTCGATGGTTGAAATCGCCATTCGAATAGCATCTTCTTGATATTTAAGGTTGAAAAATTTCTTATTTATATCATGTGGCGTCCGAATTCTCTTAGAAGTATCGATATTGAAATACTCATACAAGACTCTTAGGTACAATAGATAAGGAGAAGGTAGTTTTTCGTACCATATATGTTTAATTACTCCGTCTTCAAAGTCGTTGATATGGTCTTTGTCTGCCACTACAATAGCATTTTCCCATAACGCATTGAAAATGCTTTGAGCATCACTAAATTCAGTTTTGTGTTGAAATCTCACATTTATTTCATTTTGCCCGCGTAATCCTTTGTAAGTTAGATTGCTTGATCCGGTAATTACAGTGCCAGGGGTTTCACCTTCTTCCGAAAATTCTTCTCTATACGAGAATATGTACATTTTTGCATGGCAAGGTTCTTTTGTCTTTCGGATTTCCAATGTTCCATTCTTAATTTTCTCATAGTAAATCTTAAATGCTTCAGTTTCCTTTTTCCCTTCAAAAAAATCTGTTTTGTTAAATAGTTCAACAAGAGAGTGATTAAATTCATTTCTAATCTCTTGACGAGAACTTTTCTGCTTCTTCCATAAAAAATCTATTTCGGAAGTTTTATTCAAAAGTTCTTTCTCCATCTCAAGCCCCACTAAAATTCTCATTTTTTTATCAGAAATATGCTTGTAAATTTCTTCTATTCCTGAGAAATAAAAATATCCTACAAGAAAATCTAAGCAATCTGCTTTTGCAGGTAAGATTCCTTTTATAATTTTAGCGAGTGTTTTTTCGCCACTATTGGTAATGAAGTATTCGCTATTTAACTTGGTTTCCATATTCTACTCAGCTATTTTACTAATTATCTTCTCAAAAGATTCAGCAATCTCTTTTTCATTAGGTATTTCGGTAAAAGCCAATTGAGTCAATTCATTTTGGTAGGTACCTCGCAAGTCCTCCCATAAAGCCATAAGACTAACGATCAACGGCGACTCCATAATACCTTTCATTCGCCAACCCTCTGGCGTATCAAAAGCTTCTTTATCATGCGCTAATAATTCCGAAAAATCGGTTTTAAATTTAGCTGCTCCTATGTACTCAGCACATTCGGCATCTTGCGCCAAGTAATAAAGGTCATAAAAATGACGGATTTTAGATTGTATGGCTTGCGTAGGATTTTCAGAGAAAGAGAATCGAACAAGCGACACAAGTTTCTCTATCAAAGTGCGGCGTTTATCAAGGATATTCAATGAAAAACCTTGTAAATTATATTTTTCAATTGTTTCTTGCTGATTTGTCTCCAATAGAAACTCTGTAATGAATGACGTTATTTCTTGCTTTACATAAGGATAAGGATTTGCGAATGAATTGATTTCTACAATGATCCGCCTTGCTGCATTCCCTGTTAAAATGCCGGAAATAGAAGACGGATATTCAAAAACTGATTTGCGAAACATAGAGCCTTTGCTGGTTATATTAGGCTCTACAGTCTCTGTAAATCCAACTGTAATTTCCTTTTCAATGTTTCGTATTTTAGTTTTCAAAGCATTCCCGCTTAAATTCTCCTCAATCATAGCGATGTCGATATCTTCCGAAAATCGGTTGATTAACCTATACCCTTTAGACAAGGACGTTCCTCCCTTAAAAACCGTACTATCTGAGTAAGACGAATTAGTCAAGTTGTAGAGGATTAGCGTAATCCAATAATCCTTTTCCACAAAAGCAGGCGTCATTCGCAAAGATTTTGCCGCTAATGTTACGAGAGTCGAAAACAATTCTTTATCATTATGTAGTTTCATTTGATATACCACCTTTCTTGATTATGAAGTATTTCTTTCGAAATTCCTAATTTGTATGAGGTTTGAGGATTGAGTTTGCTCAACAGCATATTTGTATCTTCATTCTTGTCGAGTGTTTGCAACAGAGCCCCTAGCAATGCTATTGTTGAAGGGTTATACTTCAATGCCAGCTTTTTAACTTTTGCGATTTGAGTTTTGTCCAGCTGTGAAAACAGATACAACAAACGCTTACAAGTTTCATTCGGCATTGCATCGGGTACATTTTTAAAGAAACGCAAACAATCAAGCAGCCGAAGCAAAGGAATATTTTCTTTGGTTATCGCGTTTTGCTGTTTGATAAAACTAATCCGGTAAACATCACGTCGGATTGCTTTTTTTTCGTTTCTCACACCTATTTGCAAAGAAAAAGGGACTTGAGTTGTTAATCCTAATTCGTTAAACACAGAATACCCCGTGATATACCCCGTAATTTTCCCATTCTTTTCTATTAAATCCTTTACAATTTGATAGGTATCAGGAGGTAATTCTCCAAACTGTGTTATTTTTGGTTTATAGAAACGACCTTTGGATAAACGACGAATTTCTCCTGCAGCGACCATATTGTTGAGAATCCTATTAACAGAGGCTTGTTTACCTGAATCAATAGGAAAGTCGCTCGGCGTAAATACAAAACCGAATGGAAATCTGCCAATGGTTGTTTTTATTGTGTCGGTCATTTTTTCTCTGAATTACATTTGCAAAGATAATACAATTCTTGTTTTTACGGGCAAAAACAAGAATTATTTCAATCAAACTTAGCTATCATAAGACAAATGGCTATACTACGAACATGACAGAAAGCGACAGACAAACACCTCTACATATTTTTTCCTTTTTACATTTTGTAAACATCTCTTCTATGGAAAGAATAAATTAGGCAATACTTTTGCGGGAAATACTACCCGAAGTGGAGCGGAGGTGTGGAGATTTCGCGTAAAACCGCTTGCGGCTTGATGTTGACGTTTTATTCTTGGAATATACCTTTGTTTGTCCAATGAAAAAGGAGTTCATTAACCAATTCTTCTGCCTTTCTTCTTTTTCTTTTGTTTTCGTAGTGGCTGTTTATCTTCCGGATTGGGATTACTTACATCCGCAGCAGTGGGAAGTATGGAGAATAGTGAAGACAGAGCATTTTGCCCACTAATGCTATTGCTTGTTTGATTAATCGATTGACTGGCTGGCTGGTCGTTTGACTGGTCAAATGTTTGTGCGTTTGGCTGTATGTCCGTACCAACGTTGGCACTCTCTTGCTTTTTACTATTCTCTATTTCAGACACTAAGGGTTTTCGAGACTGCTTCAATTCTTGCTCTTGCATCTGCAACTTGTCTTTTATACTACCATTTTTCATTGTATTACAGTACACAAACGTCTCCTGCAAATTCCGTTGATAATCGAAGAGTTTGTCAAAACCGGCTTCTGCTTGCTGAAACAAGTTTGTTCTGTCGAAACCGCCTTTGATTGCTCCCTTCTTGGTATTCTTGTGATTGGTAAGTGGCGATAGCTTCTTTTTATTCGACAGATCTTTCCGGCTGACAATCAAATGGCAGTGCATATTCAACTCATTATCTGACCTGTTGCGGTCGAAATGAATTTTGCCATAGAATTTTATATCTTCTGCGGATAATCCTTTGTTGAAGTTCTTGGCATATTCAGGAATAAAAATTTCCCGGATGTACCGTTTCATGACTTCGGCTTGTTCTTGTTCGGTGTTGCCCATTATTTTGAGTTCCTTTTCTGAAGGACTAACGTGTATTGCATAGAATTTAGCGTCGGTTTTTAGGAGCTGACCTATGTTTGTATCAATAGCCTCAATAACATCGGCTTTATACAGATTGTCTTCTGTCAGATTGAAGAAACCTTCAGTATAAATGCCTTTCTCCATGCGTTCCAAGTCCTCATGCTCCATGTAATTTGCCAACTGTCGGCAACCTCCTGCATTGTTGTATGTACCCTTGGACGGTGGCGGGAAATCTATATTCATGGCTATTGCTCATTTATCAAGTTGATAATTTCAGCCTTGAGGTTCTCTCTTCGTTTGCCATCCATAACTCCACACGTTGCCAGTTCGGAATAGAGGGCAATCAGGTTCAATAGCTTCTTTGTATTACGCTCCTGACTCTGTTGCAATGATTTTGACAGTCGTTCTACGGATTGAGTGTTGCCATCCAAAACCCCAGCCTGATTATTTATAACCTCTGCTTGTCTGCCAAAATGTTCATCCAGTTTTTTGAGAACTTGAATCAGTATATTCTTTGAACTCTCCGTTTCCGAGTCCAGTTTCTCCGAAAGTGTTTTGGCAACCAGTTCAAATTTGGTCGCAATCGAATGTGTCGCCCGAATCATCGGATTCAGCTCTTTTTCCTCAAAATGGCGGATAAAACGTATCAAGTCATCTTGCCGCTTGTTGATTTTCGCCAATTCCGTTTTAACGGATTCCGGTGGTTCGGACGGATTGATACACGCCTTATCCATATATTCGAAAGCGAGCTTCACGATCTCTCCTTTTTTCAGATTGTATCGCTTACAAAGTTTATCAATCAGGCGATTAGTGGAGTGATCAATACCAATCGTCGTTAATGCTGTTTTATTCTTATTTCGCTCCATATTATAACTTTTATATAAGAATTCATTTTATTAATCACCTAATCAATAGATTATTTGCGATTTTGTTTATACGAGTCTTTATAAAACTCGTTTTCAATATCTTGCTGATTAACAGCAAGTAACCCCGTAGGGCAAGAGGATAGAACAGGACTTGTCCAGTTCCCTCTTGCTACATTGCTCGCGAATAGTGAGCCCATTAATTGAAAGCTTAAACTCGACGGCTTTCACCATTCAAAGTGATAAAATTAAACATCACTTTGAGACGGTCGCCAATCATTCCACCATAGAACTCATTGGATGAAAGTGTAGCAAAAGTAAAGTTCGTGGTACCATGCGTTACTACTCCAATATCACTTCTCAAACTCAACAGTTCGGATATAGGTCGGCTAACATTCCCATAGTCCTGAACCGTTTTTGACTCCCGCCCAAATTCATCTATGACCAACGGTCGCCTAGCAAATACACTTGCCGACTGCTTTACAATTTGTTCCTGCAATTCCATAGACTTGATAAACGTAAACAAAGGCTGATTCAAATGGAATCTTCTCACAGCATGATTATGAAGCGATGAATATGTTTCAAGAAGGATTGTTTTGCCGCAACCATATTTGCCTTGTAACATAATCCCTTTGTCCAAATCACCCGAGAAAGTAGAGTTGTTAGTTATGTAGTAATAGAGTTGCTCTATCATGGGCTCATTGTTTTTGTCAATGACAAAATCCTTAGCCTGATTCCGGTTATGCAAACAAATCGTACCAAATTCACAAAACAAGCTCTGAAAGTCAGCATAAGCCAATGGTAAGGGTAAACGCTGCTTCCGCATCTTTTCTTTTTCATGGGTAATAATTTCCTGAGCATCTTTCTGTAATGCTTGAAAGAATTGCTGATTAGTCGAAATCACTTCCCGTATGGACAAATCCTTTCTTTTTTCCATAGGAATTTATATTAGAGTTTTTGTCTTTAGTCTTTATATTGTAGGGTGAGGGTTTAAGGTCGGACTTAGGTGCTAAAATCTGATACTTAGTTTTAA
>DAIPML010000115.1:0-10209 GCA_036768735.1 Clostridiales bacterium
CTGCTGTCTATTTTTTTAAATAAATCCATCCACATTATCCACAGACTTATCCACAACCACAATAGGCAATATTACCTGAAAGTTATGCCTTATCCACAATAATCACATTCAAATTTTCAAGGTTTTGTGGGAAAAGTTTAACAACGGCTAACAAAAAATCCCCTATTTCTATAGGCTATGCTTGACCCACAACATTACCATTATCCGGGAATTAAATGTTTGTAGTGTTGAAGTACGACATTTAATTCTTTTAAACCCCTCCAAATAACTTTTGCACCAGGGTCTCCATCCCCTTTTCGACCTAGGAATCCACCAAGCTTTGCGACATAATCCACTGCTTCTTTAATTGTAGGAGCTTTCTCGGGGCAGTTTGATGTTTTATTGGCTATGCGATACAAAACTCTCCACTCTTCCTCCTGAAACATCGTTTCACAGGAGGATTCAGGGTTTTCTCTTGCTAGATATGTCATACAGAGTATTCGAGATGCTATAATAGAATACATCAACATTAATTTTCGCAGTCGTATCGCATCTTCCTCCTGTAGTTCCTCTATCTTACAACCACTTTTTAAAATATAATGAAATCGCTCTATTTTCCACCGTTGGGTGTACCATTTTACTTTTTCTATTGCTTCATCAAAACTTAAGATCTCAACATTTGTAAATAGATACCATTGAATAGGTTCAATGCCCGTGGGTGCATTTTTTTCCTCTGCTAGTATCAAAAAAACTTCTATACACTCTTCTTTATCAAAGTACTTACGTATTTTGGGAGGTACTGGCATTACTACTTTAGTATATTTTAACTCAATTGTTGCATTTCTCTTTGGTATCTTTCTTCTTGTATCCCTTGGGATTTCAACAGTTAATTCGCCTGCCACTTTTTCGGCATGTACTTTATCGAACGCTTTACGCTCATCAAGTAGTAGTCTATTATATGTAGCCCGTACCAAGAAAAATCTATCTTCATTGATTGCCTTATAGAAAAATTCAAATAAATCTGCTTCTCGATCGCAAACATTGATAACCTTTATTTCTGCTGGAATGCCCTTATTGCTCCGTTCCATAGATTCAAGCCATTTGAAACTTTCTTTTTCTTCAATGGGTCTTTGGTGTCTTGTCCTGCGTTTACCTCGTTCTGCTGGATCGCGTGCCCATATCTTCTGATCTAAAAGCCCTTTCATAATCCCATTTTGGGTAACTGCTATTGTCGAATGAACTTTTAACCCCTTTGAATTTTTATCTCCTCCATAATCGCCTAAACCAGTAGTTGCTTTAAGATTTGTATAGCTAATATCAGAAGTATCCTGAATACATAAAATTATATCTTCTCCACTTTCTTCGATGTTTTTTAGAGTTTGTTTTTTGTGTGATTTTAAAATAACATCTTCCGTCAATTTTTCACTTTTTAACAATCGATAAATAGCTTTTGCCTCTGCTTTATCTTTGCTTGCTGCAGCAATTGATTCGCCCGGTTTTTTTGATAATGTAACCATTGTTTGAATAAATCGCTTTATTGTTCTACCGCAATTAATTGCTAAGTTTTTAAACTCTTCATGTACCCATTTGTTTTCAATTTCACATGCAGCTATCTTCATTTAGTTACCCTCCTTTGAAGCATGAAACTATATTATATCTTTAATGTAACATATTCTTATATTATACTACAAATAACACAAAGTTGCAATAAAAAAATTGCCTGGAACCCTTAATTTGCATGGGGAGCAAGGGGTTTAGACAATTTTTTAAGCTGCTACATAAAATTAATATGAATTTATACTTACCAAAATATGTTATAGTAGTGGGTCAAGCATAGTTTCTATAGGTGGTGGAAGTATGTCACCGCTCACCAAGCTTCAATCCAGGTTTAGCGTTTAAATCTCTACCGGAAAAATCATTTTGAATAAAACTGTAATATGCTGCTGATGCTATCATTGCAGCATTATCTGTGCACAAAACAGTGGGAGGATAGAAAATATTAATATTTAGTTTTTTGCATACTTCTTCGAAGCTTTTACGAAGAAAACCGTTTGAAGAAACACCTCCTGCAAGGCATATCTTTTTTAAACCTGTATCCATTGCTGCCTCGATTGTGTTATTGATTAAAACATCCACAGCTGCTTTCTGAAAAGAAGCACATATATCTTTAACAGGTATCAGTTCGTTTTTTTGCGTAAACTGATGAACAGTGTTGATTACCGCTGTTTTTAGACCGCTGAAACTGAAATCATATGGTGCATCCTTGAATTTTACCCTTGGAAACCTGAAAGCTTCTTCATTTCCCCCGATAGCATTTTTTTCAATAGCAGGTCCTCCCGGATATCCCAAGCCCAATACCCTGGCTATCTTATCAAACGCTTCACCTGCGGCATCATCTCGAGTTCTGCCCATAATTTCGGATTCTTGGTAATCGGTAATATGAACAACATGGCTATGCCCACCCGAGGCAACCAGACAGATAAACGGAGGTTTTAAGCTGGGGTGAGCAATATAATTAGCGGATATATGCCCTTCAATATGGTTAACAGCGATTAGGGGTTTATTAAGTGCAAATGCAATGGCTTTTGCTGCTGATATTCCCACTAGCAACGCTCCAACCAAGCCCGGTCCATATGTTACCGCAATAGCATCAATATTGTTAAGCGCTACTTCCGCCGACTTACATGCCTTGTCTATAACAGGTATAATTGATTCAACATGCTTTCGTGATGCAATTTCCGGGACAACTCCACCATACTCTGCATGCAATTTCACTTGGCTGGCAATTATATCTGATAGAACAATCCTGCCATTTTTAACGACAGCTGCTGACGTTTCATCACAGCTTGATTCAATTCCTAGAATAAAGATATCCTTCACTGAAAACCTCCTGAGTATGTTCTTTATTTGCTTGTTCACACAAAGATTTTACTTTATTATAATTCTCATTGCAAGGAAAAAGCTTGCAGTATCGGACACGCTTCTTTGCTTTTCACCTTTCAGATTACCTATATTGACCTGGGAGACTGCTCGAAAACTCGATTTGATGAATATTTATAAAAAGTACAGCCCTGAAACCCGCATAAGTTCGTTGAGAAATTGAGTCTTTTTTGTATATTTATTAAAAATAATGGCTTTCCGAGCAGGCTCCTGGGTACATTTTGAGACTCCGCTGTGAACATGCAAAAAAAAAGAGCAATCTTGGCTCTAAAATAAAAACAGGAGAAATGCTAATGTTCACATTAATTATACCAAATATTTTCTTAATATCATATGGGTCTATAGTCATGTAATATAGGACTATAGTCCTATTTGTTAAAATTTAGAACGGCATCATCCTATTGGAATCCGCAAGAGCTTGGATTTCAATAGGATTTAGGGTGTAGTGCTTTTTCGTTTAACCCCAGTTACTGGAACGCTCCGATTGAGCGACCCGTAATGTTTTGACTCGCCGCTTGTTGTGTGAAATAGGTACACGCCACCAAGCATTTTTCAACCTGATTGGTTGAAAAATGCTTGGTGGTAGACATCTGAGCCTCGTTATATGTAGGATTCAATTTATACAAAAAAGCGGTGTAGTACAAGCTGATCAAGTAGAACCAGCCCTCCTATTCCCCACAAATAGTACGAAAAATAATACAGCTTTTTATTGCTGATAAGTCTCAGCATTGCTTTAACAGCAATAAAACCGGATACTGCAGCAAAAAGCATACCAATTGCAACAGGACCTATACCTATTGCAGTTAACGTGTTGTCACCACTTTGGATCATCTTATATAAATCCAAAACAACAGCGGCAAGTATTGCAGGTATTGAAAGTAAAAACGAAAAGTCAGCAGCTGTTTTTCGCTCAATACCCAAAGAAAGCGCAGATGAAATCGTCATACCGGATCGGGAAACAGCCGGAAGCATAGCCACCGCCTGTGCTGTGCCAATGACAAGTGGATCCTTAACCGTTAGATCTGAAAAATCTCTCGATTTTTCTCCAACCTTATCCGCATACATTAAAACTATACCCGTAAATATAAAACCAACTCCGAGAGTTGCTCCGCTTTCGAAGAAAGATTCAATTAAATCATTGAACAAAAGACCTAAAATTCCGATTGGTATTGTACCTAAAACAATATACATTGGCAACTTTGAAAAAGGTCGACGTATCATTTCGATTATTTTCTTCCAATATATTGCTATCACTGCAACAAGTGTTGCAAAGTGCAATGCGATATCAAAAGATAATGCACCTTCCTCAACGTTTAGAATCCTTTGGAATAAAACCAAATGCCCGGAGCTGCTTATCGGTAAAAACTCAGAAAACCCCTGCACTATTCCCAAAAAGATTGCTTCTAAATACGACATCAAAACACTTCCCCTCCATAAAGTAAACGTATAGCCAAGCTAAACTAAGCCACTGTTTGCTAACTGTTATCATATGACCTCAGGAGCGTGACCGGTAAGTCCGGTATGCAGATTTTCAATTAAGTTCTGCGAAAATTCTGCAAAAAAGCGGCGAATATCTGGATGTTTAATGCTTTTTTGCAGAAAGGTGCGTGGGAAACTGGCAGAAAGCTGCATGTGAAACTTTTCGAGGTACTCCTTAATATAGATATATACGCAAGGCTTAAAAAAATGTCTTATTCCTCCGGTAAAAATGCATCCTCAACATAATTATTTGGAGCATTCCAGAATATCCATTCATCATACCCGGCATCGTACACAGCCTTTATTTGTTCACGGTACGCTTCCACACCATACTCCATCCAGTAACCTTCAGGTAAATACGTTGCAGTAAAACCCTGAAGATATGGTCTGCTTTTTAGCGTATAGCCGTCTACCGCTTCAATTCTCTTTTTCCCGGCCATAAGTGTATTGTATACTATTCCATAAGGCTCCAGATCAGGGTGAGTAAATTTCACTCCGTTTATTGTCTGCCCAACCCCATTACCCATAGTTTTGCCTTTGGGGGCACTATTAGCATAATGCGAAGGATAAATCATTGCGGAAATATATTCCAAATCCCAACCAATAGATTCTAACAACTGACCAATTTCACCATAATCACTTTTTGATATCAAAGGCATACCGAATACATCGGCGGAAAGAACAACATCATCAGGAAGCTCTTGTCTGACATACGCAAGGAAATCCTCGATATATTCGCGTCTTTCCTTCCCATCCTCAAGCTTAAGATCATAATCATACAGCGAAGTTTCAGGAAAGCGTATATAGTCAAACTGAATTTCATCAAACCCAAATCTAACAGCCTCTTGCACAACTGAAGTAACATATTCCCAGGAGCCTTTCTTCGTAGGATCAAGCCATTGAGAATACCTTCCGCCGGAATCAAGCTGCTGAAATACTTGGCCATTATATTTTATGGCAAGCTCCGGCTTATATTTCGTTATTTTAGTATCTTTGAAGGTTACAATCCGCCCTATAACCCGGATGTTATTATCATGAAACTTTTTTATAACCTTCCTGATATCAAAATCTGCTTTATGAGCGTTTGCGGCAATGACATCCGGTAGTTCTGATTTATAGAGTATTGTTCCGTCATCACTTTTTATATCAATAACATAAGCATTAATTTCAGTTCTGTTTGCGAGATCGATATAATGATCCAACTTTGAGGGGGACTGCACTGAACCTGAGGCTAAATACAGCGCTTTTACCGGTTCAAACTCAAGCCTTGCCATAGGTGTTGGTGTTGGTGAGGGCACCGGAGTCGGCGTACTTGTGGGGCTTGGAGCTTCAGTGGGAACAGGTGTAGCTGTAATTTCAGGCGTTGGAGTAACCTCCGCTGTGGGGGTTGGTGTGATGTCGTCTTCTGCCGGGTTACCAAAGCTACCGGATTTCCAGATATAAATCCCCAGTATCAGTAACGTAGTTATTACAGCTAGAGATAATACAGTTATCATAGCAGGGTTCTTCTTTTTATTATAACCTCGTTTGTTTGTTTGTCTGTTATTATTGTCCATGTAAAACTCCTTCCATCCTTTCGGGGCTAATTCCTAATATAATTTAAATACTGTTTTTACTACAGTAATCCATTCTTATGAAACGTATATGAGTTGAACTAAATTTTGCTTATGCCGTCACAAATAAACGACAAGCGGGAGTAGGCGTTTTTGCCAAGGCAAGGTTAAGAAAATATTCAACTTATATAGATACATAATCATATTCATAATCATAATCATATCAAAAAAACACATATTTCATACATAAAATATCGGAGAAAAGGTTGGGTTTTATAAAATACGATATTTTTAAGTTAATGCAATGAAATCATTGAATAAGTTACTCCTCAGGTAAAAAAGCTTTTTCTACATAAGTATTTCTGGAATTCCAAAAAATCCATTCTGAATACCCTGCATCATAAACAGCCTTTATCTGGGCTTTGTATTCATCGACACCGTATTTTATATAGTATCCATCAGGCATGTAATCTGCTGTAAAGCCTTGAAGATATGGCCTTACTTTAATATCCAACCCTGCATCAGTAAGCCTTTTTTTAGTGATAAGCAGCGTATTGTATATAATATTGTAAGGCTCTAAATCAGGCTTTTTATAATGAACACCATTAATATTAGTTCCCACTTTATTACCGGAATAATGATCGCTGTCATTTGCATAATGAGAAGGATAGATCATCGGGGAAATATAATCAAATTGCCTGCTTACGGTTTCCAGTGTCTGCCCTATTCCACCTGCATCCCGGCTTTGTATGCAAACACTGCCGAAAATATCCCCGGACAATATGCCGTCAAGTTGATTCATAGCAGACTTCATAAAGTTATTTATGTAATCACTTTTTTCTTTTTCAAGATAGCTCATATCATATTTGAAATTAGTTGTTTCAGGGAACCTGATGTAGTCATATTGTATTTCATCAAACCCAAGCTCAAGTGCTTCCTTGGAAATATCAATTATATACTGCCATGCAACCTCATTTGATGGATCAAGCCATGCCAGATGAGAGTTATTGAGCGGAACCTTAAACACAGTACCATTTGAATTCTTTAATGACATATCCGGTTCCTTCAGGGGCATTAAAGGATCACTGAAGCATACTACACGACCAATGACTTTTATATTATTCTCGTGAAATAAGTTAAGCATCTGCTTCACATCATATTTCTTTTTCCAAGCATCATGCTTTATGACAAGCGGGATATTTGTTTCATAACAAATCTCTCCCAGATCATCCTTTACATCAACAACATAAGCGTTTATCTCTGTGGTATTAGCCAGATCAACATAATGCTGGAGCCTTTCCTTAGTTGCCACAGAGTTTGGAGTAAGGTAAAGACCTTTCACCGGTATGGAAGCAGTGGGAGACCCGGGTGTAGGTGTAGGTGCTTCTGTGGGTAAAGCAGGTATTGTGGGTACAGGTGTTGATGATGGTGTTGACGATACTGTTGTTGGGTCGGGTTTGGTTACTGTTGATGCGCTTTGGGTAGTTTCATTTGCTCCTTGAGCACCATTAGCGTTTTGTGCATCCTGTCCTAAAAACTCAAAAAGCAATATTGTAATTCCCGTAATAGCAAGCACAATAACAAGAAGCCCTACAATTATGTTCATTCTTTCATTTCTATTCATAAACTCAAAATACCTCAGTACATAAAATATTACACCTTATTGTTCTCATAAAAAAACAGGGAAGCCATACAATGACTTTCCATTTATAACGGGGCTAAGATGCCCGCCACCAAGCATTTTTCAACCTTTCTGGTTGAAAAATGCTTGGTGGCGGGTACTATTTCTCACAACAGGCGGTGAGTCAAAACATTACGGGTCGCTCAATCGGAGAGTTCCGGTGGGTTCGCTCCTCAGTCATTAGGCATGTGTGTCCACTAATGTCTAAGTTTGTCTACATAATAGACTACTGTTTAAACAGTCCCGTTATTATAAGCCATATTACGATTATAATAATTATTGGAGCTTTCTGCAACAGAACTTTTAAATAGATATACCTTTGTAATATTGATTTTTTACAGTTCATAGGTAACCGGTGAGAAATAGTTGTGCAATATTGGGGAACATTAACAGAATGCAACTTACAGATATGATAACCCCAGCACCGGAACACTCCCCAAGAAGAATAACCTCAGTTCCTGAACAATCACAAGCCTATGACTTATTTTTTATCTTTGGTTTCGATACAATGGACATAATGTATCCAAAGAAAATTGCTGAAGCAATTCCTACTGCACCTGACCTGACTCCACCGCTAAATGCTCCCAGAAGGCCTCTTTTGTCAACATCATCAATAACACCCTTTGCCATTGTATTTCCAAATCCAATAATTGGAATAGTAGCACCTGCTCCTCCCCATTCAACCAGCTTTGGGTATATTCCAAGCATTCCCAGCACAACCCCAGACACTACAAAAATAACCATTATTCTTGCAGGTGTTATTTTTGTTAAATCAATTAAAATTTGGGCCACAACGCAGATGGCACCTCCAACTAAAAAAGCTCTTATAAATTCCAATCCTTCCACCTCTTAACTTCATATTAGTTTTACTACCCATACGCCACTTCTCTACTTTCCACGCATCTCTTTTTATTCCGTGTATCTCTTTTTATTCCATACATCTCTTTACTTTCTATGCATCACTTTATTTTCGTCATTATGCACCTCAGTGCTCACTTTGTTTTGGTCTGTTTTGTAATAATACAAAAAAATCTTGCTGCAACTTTTTCGCAGGCCAACCTCCAGAAAAAGATCGTCTCACAACTTTCCGGGGGTCAATCAAAATGTATTCAGTTCAATACATTTAATTTCCCAACATTTCAACGCCAACTGCGTGTGCTATAGTGAGAATGCTATCTCCTTGCTGAATGCTTGTGGGGCTGTGTAAAGCACCCGTTGAAACAAGCAAAATTTTGTTTATTTCACACTTCGATAATTTTTCTAACAAATAACCTGCAAATACGGTGGCGGAACAAGCACATCCGCTTCCTCCACAATCTGTCTGTTGATTTTTATTAAATATCATTGTGCCGCAATCATCATAACAGGTTTGTATGTTGATCCCATTTCCTTCAAGTAATTGGCAGCATAAGTTCTTTCCATGACTACCCAGATCACCTGTCACAATCAAATCATAATAGTCATGAGGAAAACCTGTCTCCGTAAAGTGCGCGGTGATGGTATCAACAGCGGCAGGAGCCATTGCTGCTCCCATATCATTGGAATCTGTTATACCCATATCTATAATTTTACCTGTAGTAATATGCACAACTCTTGGCCCGTCACCAGCACTGCCAACCATAACGCCGCCGGAGCCTGTTACTGTCCATTGAGCTGTTGGAGGGCGTTGGCTTCCAAACTCCAGTGGAAAGCGGAATTGTTTTTCTGCAGAACAGAAATGACTCGATGTGATACAAATTACCCGTTCTGCCATACCTCCCTCAACAACCATACTGCCAAGGCTAATGGACTCTGACATAGTTGAACATGCACCATATAGGCCAAAGTAAGGAATTTCCGATGAGCTTACTCCAAAGCTCGCCGCAATACATTGATTTAATAAATCACCGGCAAAAATATATTGGATATCGCTAGTGGAGACTCCACCTTTCATCAATATTTTGGAAAATGTTTCTCTGACAAATTTGCTCTCAGCTTTTTCAAAGCTTTTTTCACCATAATATTCGTCTTCTACAACTTCATCGAAGTATCGGCTCAGAGGTCCTTGCCCCTCTTTGGCTCCAACAATTGCAGCCCATGACTGAATAACAGGTTTACTGTCAAGCCTGATTGTTTGTTTTCCCAATCTCGTTCCCATATTCCCTCCTGAGTTCCTGTGTGTTTACTTTAAATTGTATAATCCCCTATTTGAACAAGTAATAAAATATTCCACAGATTACGGATGCAACAACACCATAAACCAAAACTGGTCCTGCGATTAAAAACATCTTTGCACCTACACCCATAACATAACCTTCTTTTTTGTACTCCATTGCGGGCGAAACAATTGAATTTGCAAATCCTGTTACAGGTATTGCGGCTCCTGCACCACCAAGCTTTCCGATATTATCATAAACATTAAGTCCAGTTAGAAATGCGCCTAAAAATATCATAATTAGTGTAGTAACCGCACTTGAATCCTCTTTTATCATTCCTGCGTCAAGTAATAGGTTGTTAATTATCTGACCTATGGTACAAATGGCTCCTCCTACTAAAAAAGCCATCAACATATTTCTGCCTTTCTTTGTTTTCGGTGCT
>DAIPML010000116.1:0-3145 GCA_036768735.1 Clostridiales bacterium
CCATACTGATTCATATCAGCAATGTTATTATGGTGGATAATGTCCGGTATTGTTCCTGACGCCATCATTAAGTTAAACTTCGTTTTTAGATCAGCATAGGCAGGAACGGTAACTTCAGTAAACTCTACATTTGCCCATTCAGCAATTTGATTAATGAAATCATTGTTCTGGAAATTTATTTTATCTGGCACCCCGGTACCGCTGGTGTGATAAAAAATAGTGAGTTTTTCCGGAGCAGGTGGCTGTGTGGATGTAGTTGAAACACTTTCACTGCCTGTTGGTTTAGCAGTAGGAGCGGAAGTAGTCTCATTGCCCGTTGGGCCTACAAAAGAACACGCAGTCATGATTAATGACACCAGAACCAATACAATTAATACACTAGATAATTTTCTTCTAAACATGATGACCCTCCTTTAAAATATTTGCTTAAAGCTTTGTGAGCCTTATATTTTGTTTATACACCCCCTTCATATTTAATTCAATGCTATAATTTAGCACATAAAAAAACATAACTTGTCGTAAGCTTTTGTGTAATATAAACAATACCATCTTGCGATTGATTCCCAGAAAGTCGTGAAACGACTTTTTCCTGCAGGAAGTTGTAGCGCTACAACCTGGTGCAATCATAATATGGTTATACACTTTCAACTTCCTTGTATCTTAATCTGTATGTATTGGGTGTATATCCGAATTGCTTTTTAAACTTGCTGATAAAATATTGTGAAGAGGAATAGCCAAGCTCCTTTGAAATTTCATCTATTTTCATATCAGTTTCGAGGAGAAGCTTCCTTCCGTGCTGCATTTTAAGACTTGATACATATCCAACGAATGTGATACCGCATTCGCTATGGAAATATCTGCTTAAATAATTTGAGCTGACATTTAGGCTTTGAGCAACCGATTCTAAAGACAACTGTGGATCCGTAAGGTTGTTTGAGATATACTCCTTAGCACCATTAATAATATCTCCAGCTTGCTCCCCTTCATCCTTTATGCTATTTGCGTGTTTTTCGAAAATCAGAGTGTGAACTGTTTTCGAAAACTCAATTATGTTAGAAAAGCTTTTCATTGGATTAATCAGCATAAGGTTCCTACTTTGCTTACCATAAATAAACTCAGTCAATGCTTGAGAAAGTGGGTTTAAAATGGTCTTCAATTCTTTCAGGCTGCATTCCTCAAGGCGGAGTGATTCTATAATTGAATCAAAATCGGAAACAATTCTCTGATAGCTCTCACACTTCAAAGAATTAACCAAATTGTTGAGTAACAATTTGTTGGAGTAGTTATTGTTTTCGTAATTATTAATTTCCTCATAAGTAAACAAATGCTTCTCAGGGTAAAGATATTTATAGCCTAAGCCGAGTATCGCTTTGTTGTATGAATGAATAAGATTAGAAATATCAGCCACTCCCGGTCCCACAACTATGTAATGAGTAAAATCATTATTGTATTCGTTCATAGCATTCATGCATATTTCAGGAAGAATCTCATCTCTGCAGTCATAGTTGATGATAAAAATCAAATAGTTTTCATCATTGTAAACTACACAGCTTAAAAACTCTGTATTAAAGCGTTTTTCGAGAAAAGCTGTGATCCTCGCTTTTTCATAATCACAACCATCATTTTCATTATCATTGTTTATATCAACATTGTTTATATCAACCGCAGCGATGCAAAATCTTTCATAGGCAAACTCAACCTTAAGAGACTTCATTTTGTTATGGATCTCTTCTGCATCAGTAACCTTATTTGATAAGATCCAGCTAATAAAGTTGCCTGTCAGCATTGGAGAAATTTCTTGAAGCTCCATTTCTTTCATTGCCGTAATTTCCGAAAGATCATCTAATGTTTTATTTATCAAAGAATACTCGTTTTTGACCTTCGCCGCAGTTATATATGGCATTTGATCACATTTTAGTGCAATTTGACGAAGTGGTTTGGAAAGATATTTTGCTGCAAAAAGTGATATTACAGCACATAAAATTGAAGTGAAAAATGCCACATAAATTATTGTCTTAAAAATACTTTGTGCTACGGCATTAACATGCGTAACAGGAGTGAAAGCAATATATCTCCATCCACTCAGCTTTGATGTTTGATAAGAAAGCACAGTAGGCATGTTATTGACAGTTGAAGTGATATTGCCAATTTCCTCTTCAGAAGCAATTATATCACCTAAATATTCCAATTGTTCTGCATTGCTTCCAATATATTTACTATCGGAATGAGATATTATTTTATTTGTTTCATCAATTATTATAATACTATCCATATTGCCAGGAGCATATTTTTGAATCATTCCCTGTAGAACAGCTGCATTGGCAGAGATAACAATTTCAACGGAACTTCCCTCACTACCAGGAGCAATTCGCACAATATGGATTACATTATCAGGATAAGTCCTACCACTAGAGGGAACTCCTTCAAACATGTTCTTTCCTGTATCAATAATAAAGCCATACCTTGTGTTCTTTTTCTTCATAGTTTGACTTATATTATGATAATAAAGAAGTATTTTATCATCTGTTTTGTTATCATATGAATACCTTATATAGTCTGTAGAGACTAAAAGGTTATTTTTTTCATAATATATCGCCACAGAATAGGCTAACGGGTTCAGGTTTTTAAATGTACTTAAATAATCACTTACTTTTAGAGTGTCTACTACATTTCCTTCCAAAGGATTATTTATATAATATTTAAGATCAGCATTTGATTTTACATCCTCTAGAAGCATCTGTGACATTTTGTCAAAATCGCTAATAAAAAGACTGTCGATGGTGCTTCTATATTGAAATAGCAGTTCATTATTAGTTTCCATGACACGAGATATAGCTTCTGTCTTTATAAAGCTATAAGACAGAAAACCCATAACGAAAGTACATATACTTATAATAAATAAAGAATATTTGAGCTGAGAGAAGAAGAAGGATTTAAATCTCATTTTTTTTCTTTTCCTCATAATTTTTACCTCACCTTGAGTAGATTTCAGAACAGATTTCATTTCTTAGGTAAATAACTACAAGTAACTCTGCAATTATTCTTATATTAAGAATTATAACATAAATCAAGAAAAAAGTATACCAACTTTTTTAACCAATAAATTTATCATTGTTATATCTTCTTAGATATAATAAACTTGATA
>DAIPML010000116.1:3245-10146 GCA_036768735.1 Clostridiales bacterium
TTAGTATCTAAATATTTAAATATGAGAGATACATTGCTAGCATATATGTTACCGTACCTTGTGAATGTATTTTATCTTATCGTTTTGCGATCCCAAATAGAATCACTTCCACCAAGTCTGATGGAATCTGCACATATAGATGGTGCAAACGAATACCAGACTTTATTTATGATAGTGCTTCCATTACTTGCACCAACAATTGCTGCAGTTTCCATGTTCATCGCTTTAAATAAATGGAATATGTGGTTTCCGGTATTACTTTATTCAAGTAAAAATGAAACTTGGACACTCCAGTATTTTTTACGTGCAATGGTATTCGACAAAGTACTGGCAGCAATGTCAAACCCTGAATATAACGCTGATCCAAGCGATATGACTTCTCCCTTAAACTTTCAAAATGCTTCCATTGTTCTTGTTGCAGCTCCGATTGTAATGATTTATCCGTTCGTTCAGAAATATTTCGTAAAAGGTATCATAACCGGAGCTGTCAAAGGCTAATGACAACACGCTTATCTCATAACAAGCTCCTTAAGCGCTTAAAGCGGGGTGGATTGCTCCCCCCGCTTTAAGTATTTATAAGTTTATCAAAAAAACAAGACCCCTACTTCTTCGTGTATTATACAAGTAAAAACGCTTGATGTTCAGCTTTGCTGAACGAGTTCACTCTTTCACATATTCCACCAATAGAATCGAAAATGCTGACCAAATTATTTTGTTTTAAGTGCGATGATCTCAAATTCATTTAGCTCAGGAACAGTAAGAATATATTCATTTCCGCACCGTTCTGTTTTAATCTCATTACAGGTAAAAATTGACCTGATACTTTCCAGTTCCAATGTAGTCTTAATCTTTATATTATAATGCTTGCATACCTTCCTCATCGGTCTGGTCATGGTTCCTGTCAGATTAGTGAGGTAAACCAGTATCTCACCGGTAGAAGTATTCTTTCTTATGTTTAAGCTGACAGACTCAGGTGTATCTATCAAATCTATAGGCTGAGGAGAATTATCTTTAATCAGTTTTCCGATTATATCATTGTACTCAAAAAAGTGCCATTCAATCAAAGCTTGGCCTATTGTGCCTGAGAAATATATCGAGCGGCCCTTTCCATAATTATTGGCATAAATAAAGCCGTGTTTGCTTCTCGCCGGAGCGCCATCATAACAGCCCTTCATGAATTCAGCAAAATCAAATACCTTCTCAGCAGATACAGCAGTCGTCTTTAAACAATATTTAGGTGCAGGAATATAGTTTTGCTTCGCATAAATTTTACTGATCTCAGAGCTTGATTTCGCAGGCATTGCATAATCCCAAAGCAAGGGGCCATATGTCTTATTTTCAGAAAGGCTTATTCCAAACAAATCGGACAGACCAAAATCCTGCCTTTTCTCACCAAATTCATTGAAAAGTGAGGTTTCAAAGGAAGAAATCAAAGTCCCCCCATTTTTAACATACTCCCTTAAGGAATCCATTTCCTTATCGCTCATGCAAGCAACATTGGGAAGCATGACAACATCAAAGTTTTCAAGGCTTCCATCTATTAAAGATACTTCATCTATAACATTAGACGGAATATGGTTTCTAAAGCAAGCATCATAAAAGCCCTCAAACTCCTGATGAAGATCACCTATATCCGAAAGCCCGATATTACCGGTAAAATCTGTACGCCTTACACTACCTCCGGCATAATAATCCGCATTAACATTTGACCAGACCACAGCTGTTTTAGCTAGTGAAACGGTCGGGTATAGTGTTTTTTCATTCTCCTTAACAAAGGTGTGCACACCCTTTACCGTATTAATGATATTCTCGACATTGCTGACTACTGCAGATGCAATAGCAGAGCTTGGATGAGAGCCTGCTGCAAGTGCGCTGTACATCATAAGTCTGGGCTCTGTCATAGGTAGCTGATACAAATTCCAGCGCTTATGATCCATAGCCATTCCGCTTACTACAGGTTTACCTGCACTCTGGGTCACACAAAGCTTATTCTCGCATTCTGTTCTCCAAATAGGGGTATTATTGATATTCGCATACAAATAACCGCCTTCACTAAGCAAAACATCCTGAACCTCAATTAGTCTTCTGTTCTGACGGCCGGTAGTCCAATTCGGTGTTCTTAGGCCGGCATTACAATAGAGGATGGATTGTGGCCGCTCGTTTTTTAATGCTTTATATAAATGCTCCACATAAGAAGTAAGAGAATCGATTTGGAACTGCCTTAAAAGCCGCCAGTCCGGATGCATTTTATCACTCTTCTTCGGAAGGTCTTTCCCGTATATATCTTTAAATAATTTTTTACATGTATCACAGTAGCAAGTCGGAGCAAAGAAAATGTCGCCATCGAGAAAAACTCCATCTATATCATATTCGCACAGATCCCTAATAACGTTTGCCTGCCATTCACGATATTCCAAATTGTTGGGACATGCTGAAGCGCCTGTACCATATACTTTAAGATGTGGCTTTCCTTCCTCGTTATACATTACCCAGTCGGGATGTAATCTATAAAATTCCGGGATAAATGAGTGGCCGTTGAAATAAACAATACACCGGACTCCATATTTATGGAACTCATCCAGAAAAGGCTTTAAAAGATCAGGATTGTTGTTTGGCTCCGTTTTTGATTTAAAATAAAATCCACCCGGATCTGTACCACAGCCCTCCCCTATTTGAATGACAGGAATCTGAACCATATTACATCCTGTAGCAACATACTTCTTTACTATCTCCGGGATATCTTCAACATTTGTTTGGCTTAACTTCCATCCGCCTATGAAGCCTTTTGTTGTCCTAAGCATTCCCTCTTGCCACCAGTTATTGTTCTTCATGTATTGTGTCCTCCTTTTTAATACCGCTTTAATGTATGATTGCTTACCATAAAGAAACTCGCAAAAATGCATTTTAAAATATTATTTTGTTTCTTTTTTGCTAGAATCGGGATTTTGCTTGCAAAACCCTTTCCAGTCAGCTTGCTTCTCCTCGCTCTGACTATACATCTCCAAGCTGCATTCTGCTAATGTTTCCTAATATTGCACACATACGTCTCCTCTGTTACCTTTGAACTTTAACGATTTTGCCTGTAAAACGTTTCCGGGCTTATGCAATATGAAGAATTTCAGCCTGTGATCATGGTTTGAAAGACTTTACGCTTTCAATCAGTTTTCTGGCGTTGGAATAAGTGATTGCTTCGATATCTTCCTTGTTAAGGCCAAGTTCTTCTGACGCTTTCTTAAATGATCTAAGTTGCTCATACATAAAGAATGTCAGTGCTTCAGCTTCGGCTCCTTTTACACCCCGAAGATGTGGATCTTGCGACTCATCACCGTACAGGCCTTTGGGAACGATGTTAATATATGTGTTGTTCTCAGTAATCCGTTTCATTCTCATTCTACAGATTGGTGCATCACTACCAAACATAACGCGTTTTGTCCCGACTGTATCAAGTAATTTGTACATTGCGTGTTGGTTGGTGTTTGCACTAAAGTCAAACATCATATTTTTAGTGGAGGCAAGTACTTCAAAAGCATCTCCAATATCATTTATAGTATAAGCTCTTCCAATATGAGCTATGATGAGTTTTAGATTTGGGTAATAGTCTTCGATTTCAAGCATTTGCATAAGGTTCACCTTGTCACCAAGCCTGCCATCGCGAGGTATATGTAACATCACGATCCAGCCGTTCCTGTTAGCCGTTTCTAACTGGTATTTTGGGAAATAGTCGAAAATCCTGATCTGCTTCTCCGGTAAATATTCCGGTGACAGCGAAAGATACGATTTCAATCCTAAAAATCCACCCTCATAGCAACGCATCTCCAGTTCCTCACCGCTTTCTTCCGGACGCGAATAATACAGAGCAGGATAGTTATACTTTCTCGAAATTTCAGCCACATAGTCATTGTTCAGTTTGAAATCCTGTCCCCGCTCAATACTGGAAAAAATCAAAGGTGTCACTTCTTTACCTGGAAACATAAGTTGGTACATTTCCTGTATCTGTTCACCTGTGTTTTCGTCCGCCACCAATGACGGCCATACAACCTTCCGCTTGTTATAAGCGGGTAAAACAACCTTGTTTTTTTTGGCATAAACATGGGTATGTATGTCGATTATTTTTGCAGGTAAGAAATTTTTCAGTTCTTGCTCATAAAAATCCCGGTCAACCTTTTTTATTTCAAACAAGCTCATTTGTTATCCCCCCATAACCATTATGTTTCACCTTCTCTGTACTCGTTTACTCATTCTCCCCCAGTTCGAATACACCAAACTCCAGATCAAATATTCTGCTTTCCCCGGGTTCTATGTATTCAAGCGTACCATTTTCTTGTTCTTTTAGAATACCTCGAATGTAATTATTGCAGGGTTCCAACCCGACAACATAGTCGCCTGGCTTCAGGTGCCTCCATTCGGCAAAATTCCAAAGCTCTTTTTTATCCCATATCATATAGATACCAAGACCTATTCTCTTGTTCATCATCTGACAGCGCACCATGCCTTGGTCATCCGGTCTCAGATCATGAAAGAACGTCACATCCGGATTATCAGCAAGGGGCTCATTCATCATTTCTATGTAAGTATCAATTCCCGTTTCCAAAGCTTTGCCGGCGACTTTGCGACTAATTGCGTCAACGTCCAGAATAGTATCTTTATCAACAAAAGGAAAACCAAAGTTCATATGATAAATTAGCATTAGAGGCATTCGTTCAAATCCGTTGTTAGTAATCACATCATGTATCCGGATGATATTTTCACCCAGACGAGATGTCAATGTTCTATTCATTTCCAGATTTTCACGATATAAATGACCATTAAGAAGCGTGCCCCTGACGCCCATACGCATTTCATCGCCTTCCCATTCTTGAAAGGAACCCATATCAACTGCGGGGATATTGGAGATATTGCCGTGGGTGCTGAACTTCCTGCCGTTGTAAACACAGCTGTTCCCAGCATGCATCAAGCCACAAGTGGTTAATAATCCACCAGTGAAGCTTTCACCCCAGGTGCTCTTATCCGGGCAATAGTATTGCGGTGAAGACAGACCTGATTTACTGATATAACCAAGCGGTATCCCTCTGTATTCAGCCCAGGCAATATCAAGTCCCCGGTCTGGCAAAACAGTATACGACAGACCGCCACCGGTGCGGATATCGACAGCCGTCATGCCCTTGGCTTTACCTTCGTTAAAGGTATATGACCTGGGACCGCTAATCTGGGACAAATGACTGACCCGGGCAAATAAATCCCTTTTGCTCAGGCTCTGATTGTATAGTTTTGCCATGCTATTACCTCCTACAATTATTAGCTCACAGCTTCAGCTAGTTTCCAGCAGCCCGATTCTGGATGTATTTTTCATAAAGCTTTTGATAAATTTCAGTCTCATTTTTGTTTGGTTCGAATCTGCCTTCGGTTTCAATCTTATCGGTGGCTTTGCCGGTATCAGGCTGATATCCAAAGTCGGCTGCAGATGCATACCCGAATCCAATTGCAGCAAGCCTGCAAGCGCCGATGCAAGCAGCATCAGGTTGAGATTCAACATGAACTGTTTTGTTTAGGACATTGCTGAGGATACTCATCCAAATTTTGCTACGGGAAGCCCCTCCTGTCACTTTTAGGCTCTCATGCTTAAAACCTTCTCTGGCAAGCGCATCAAGCAAAAGCTTTATCTCAAAACAGATCGACTCCATATAAGCTCTAAGAACATCATAGCGATTATGCGCTAAGGTCAGTCCGATTACTTGTGAAGTATGTCCTGCAGCCTCGGTAAAAAACGGGTATAGTGTGATGCCTTTTGCTCCTGGCTCGCATTCAGCAATTTTAATATCCATATCTTTGTAAGATTCTGTTTCATCCATACTGAGAAGCTTTTCTCTAAGCCAATCTAAAGAGGCTCCGGCGGAAGGAATTGACGAAAAGAAACACCATTTATTTTCGATTACATGAGGGATAACTGAAAACTTTAAGCCCCTGATAACGTCCGGTTTGTCTGTAATCGCCAACATCACCCAAGCTGTACCGGTTGACAGAACCACATCGCCATTGTTGATAGCACCGCTACCTAATGCCATACAGCTTTGGTCAAGCCCGCCGTTGTATACCTTGATGTTTTCCGGTAGGTCTAGCTCAGCAGCAGCGTCTGCTGTCAAGTTACCGACCAGACTACCAGACGGCTTTATCAACGCCAGCTTGGTTTGATCGAAGCCTATCAGATCGAGAATTTCTTCATCCCAGCATTTTTGCCTGATATTCAGCAGCTGCATCAAAGAGGCACATGACGGATCGATGACTGCCCTCCCGGATAGCTTAAAATTAATATAGTCAAGGGTTGTGTATACTGCGGCTACTTTGTCAAATCGTTCTGGATCATGTGTCTTGAGCCATCGGATATTTTGCATCGCAAGACCTGTGTTCAACATAAACCCGGTTCTCTTGTGGTAATATTCAGCACCTTTATCATCAATAAAAGTCTGTCTTCCAACCTTAGCTCTGGTATCCAGCCAAGAAATTGCATCCCCCAAAAACTCTCCGCTCTGATCCAATAAAGCCATGCTGCCTCCCTGCGCAGAGATTGCCAAGGCACACAATCTTTCTTTAAGTTGTTCATCATTTAAGCACTCTTTTACTGTGAGTTTCACTGCTTCCCACCAATCCAATGGATTCTGCTCGACCCAGCCAGATCTTGGTGAAGTTAGACCATATCCATGATAAGCCCGCTTTATGATGGAACCCTGCTCATCAATCAGGATACTTTTAGTGCCGGTTGTTCCGATGTCAATTCCGAGAAATAGCATATTTTCCTACCTTTCATTATTGAAAATGGTGATCGGTAAAAATAGGTTTTTTATCTGCTGTCTATGGTTAAATAGCACCAATCCCCTTAAGATACTTTCGCCTTGGCTCACAGGCC
>DAIPML010000117.1:0-10076 GCA_036768735.1 Clostridiales bacterium
AAAAACTTTTAGTGTTAGCTATAATTCATGCAGCAAGAGATATGGGCAATATTAAACCGCGACCGTGGGAAGTAATCTAATTCCTCAAGGTCGTTTTTTAGAAGGGCTTCGCGGGGCGCATTCCATCTGCTAACAACGCATGCCCACAAGGGTGCGGTGGGTAAGGGCTTTATTTTCAAGGTCTAACAACCAGAAGGAGTGATTTCATGAACAAATATTTAGTTTTACTTTTTTGTATGGCTATTAGTTTAACACTCCTATCAGGATGCAGAAGTAATAGTAATGGCAATTCAGCAGGAGAATCAGAAAACACCATCAACAAAACTGATTTAAATCAGCCTGTTGAAACAACAGATTGGGAACAAACAACATATGAATCTGTTAACAACTTTGATGGTGTGATTATGATTGAAAAAGAGAATACTGTGTCTTCTACTGGGCTAACTATTATATTTAAGAATAATACCGATAAGCAGTGTATCTATGGTGAATACTTTTTACTGGAAAAAAGAATCAATCAAAAATGGTATCAGGTTCCTGCTATTATAGAGAATTATGGATTTAATGCTATTGGCTATGATTTGACCTCAGGGAACAGTAGGGAAATGAAAGTTAATTGGGAATGGCTCTATGGAAATCTGGATGGTGGTGAATACCGTATAGTGAAAGACATACTAGATTTTAGAAAAACAGGAGACTATGATAAGTACTATTTGGCAACGGAATTCACAGTTGAGTAACTAAACAATGCCATTTTACTCATTAACGTATTTAAAATGCAATCTTAATGAAATGCAAAATAAATAAGCAGGCTCTGTGGAATTAGAGGGGGCAACATCCTGTTGCCCTCTGAGTAACGGGGCACCCGGCATCTGATAACAACACATTTGCATAAAGGGCGAGCATGTAGAAGAGCTATGTGAGCTGGGCATGAGGTCATTCCTGCCCATACCCGCCCGCTAACCGAGTCGGTCGCCGCATTAGCCCACCCAAAGGATCCCGGGCATAAGCGGCTTCCTGTAAGCAGTCGGGCGTCGCAAATGCCAACGTTATACGCCATCGAAAGCGGAGAACGCCACATCGTGTGGCGGAAAAGAAAAGTAATGCTTTGAAGAGACAAGATTCGTAATTGTTAGATATTGCGAAGTAAACCTGATTTGAAATGGAGTGAAAACATGTCAATAAATGGTAAGTTGCTGCCTATGAGTGAAGAATGGTTACAGTATGCTATTCGACTAAACCTTTTGACTGAAAAGAAAGAGGATTTAATGGAGTTAAAATGCAAAGTTTTAGAACATGACAAAATAAAATCCTGCTTATGTGACATTAAAGGTTTTCATAACACATTGGTAAGCAATCATAAAAATCCAGACTTACCTATACACAAACTACTGTTTTTATTAGATATTGGATTAGACTGTACTGTTCCCGAAATTCAAATTGCTGTAGATGAAATTATGAGGCACAATGATAGTAATGGTATATACCTTTCGCTTACTAATATTCCAGAACATTTTGGTGGTAGTGGGGAGGATACTTTTGGGTGGTGCTTATGTGATGCCCCGCTATTACTTCTTGCACTTATAAAAGCTGGTATAGACTATGAAAAACATATCAAGAGAGGAGTGGATTTCCTTATATCTTTATATAAAGACAATGGTTTTCCTTGTACAGTTTCAAGCGAACTTGGTAAATTCAGAGGTCCTGGACGAAAAGATGACTGTTGTCCATATGCTACCCTAATAATGTTAAAGTTGCTTTTGTGTGTTCCTGAATACCAAAACAGTGAAATTTCAAACAACACGGCTAATTCAATACTTACATTATGGGAAAACAGCAACGAAAAACATCCATATATGTTTTATATGGGTACTGATTTTCGCAAGTTGAAAGCTCCTGCTATATGGTATGACATTGTAAGCGTTGTCGATGCTTTGAGTAGATGTGACAGCATAAAGAATGACAAACGTTTTTTAGAAATGGTTTCGCTTATACAAAATAAACAGGATGAAGATGGACTATTTATACCAGAAGCAGTATATCAAAAGTTTAGAACTTGGGATTTTGGACAAAAGAAAGCACCATCACCATATCTAACATATTTATGTATGAGAATATTTCAACAAGTAGGATTATGATAATGATGGGTGGTTGTATCAGTTCGTAATCTTTACATAATACGAAACATCAGGATCGGCAAGTTACTTAATGGCTTTCATAGTCAGAAGGTCAAAATTATGGGCAAACAACCGGCTTACATTGGCTAACCTGAAATGTAGTGATATATAGAGTTAGAGGTTGATTTCAATAGGGTTTGAGAGATATCGAATGTTAGCCTACGGACCAGAAGGTTGTGGATTCGATCTCTGCTGAGCGCGCCAAATCACTGGGTTAGAGCCTATTAGTATAAAAGCTGATAGGCTCTAATTTTATTTGTGGCTAACATAGTCAGAAGGTCAAAATTTATCCTACCATATGATTGGCGTAAATAAAGGAATTAATTCTTAAAGCTCATTCACAACATTTATGGATCCAGCACCTGTGTGACTGTTCCAAAACTATAGCCCTGCTGACGTAAGCGTGATATTATTGTTGGTAGTGCATCAGGTGTCTGGGTAGCTGCCTGGTGCATAAGGATAATAGCCCCGGGTACAGTGTTGTTAACTACACGGTTGATTATTTGATCGACCCCCGGGTTTTTCCAGTCAAGTGAGTCGACAGTCCACATAATTGTTAAGTAACCCCGCGCTGCCACAGTATTTAAAATTAACTGATTGTACTCGCCGAATGGCGGTCTGAACAAATATGGACTTATGCCTATAATATTCTTGATTAATGCACCTGTCCGTACAATCTGGTTTATTACTTCCGTCAATGGAATCTGAGTCATATGTGGGTGCGTTAAGCTGTGATTTCCAATCTCATGTCCTGCTGCCGCTATAGCTGCTGCGGGGCTTGGATAATTAAGTGGCCAGATGCCAGACATGAAAAAAGTGGCTCTTATATTATTATCTCTTAATATTTGCAGCAGTCTTGTTGTCTGGTTATCTCCATAAGTAGCATCAAAAGTAAGTGCAACCATCCTTTTTGAAGGATTCCCCCTGTATATTGCTACTGCATTTGCAGGAATAGAGATTGTTATTACCTGCCCGGGCACTAGTCTTTGTGGGTTCAGACCCGGATTTGAGTTAAGTATGGATTGAACTGTTGAGCCAAACCTTAATGCAATTCGGTAAATTGTATCTCCCGGTAAAATGCTATATCTTATTATACCTGGTTCTATAGGCTGGAACGGGTTTACAGTACCTTCCGGTAAGACTATCTTCTGCCCGGGGTATATTTGTGAAGGAGATGGTATATAAGGCTTCTTGCAACTGGCATAAGGTTGAGCAGAAATAACTGAACTCTGTGTAAGTAAGAGCCTATTAACATAAAAGCTAATAGGCTCTTACTTTTTCACCACTAATCCAGCTAAAAAGTAAAAATATGTCCACTCATTTCACCAGCATTATATAATGAAATTAACATTGTGACAAACTCACAACACCTATAGAAGTGAGGATTTCTTGTTAACTGTTCTTAATTGAAATTAACACTTTCAAAAAAATTCACATAAAAACCGTTACGTTTTTTAAAATATTGAGTATAAGTAGTTGTAAAGCAAAATGTTTTCGTCAAATATTGATAATTTGCATTGAAAAGCTTACATTAATAATGCAGTATATATGTTGTTATATTATTTTTATAGGTGTGGTGCAATGACAGATGATAAGGTACTTGTAGCCGAAGCACTAAATGGCGATATAAGGGCTTTTGAAGAAATAGTAGATATTTATAAAAATAAATTATACAGTTTCCTTGTGAAGATGACTTATTCCCGGGAGGATTCAGAAGAGTTGCTTCAGGAGGTTTTTATCCGTGCCTATAATAACCTTGATAAATACGATGACAGATATATGTTTTCAACATGGATATACCGCATAGCTTTAAATGCATGCAAAAGCTTTATGAAAAAACGGAAGAAACTGAGGGTGACACCCATAAACGACGAGTTGCTTTATGCGGAGGCGGATGAAAGGTATAATCCCGAAAAAGCATACGAAACAAATGAGCTGCACCGTGAAATTGTTTCTCTGGTGCAGAATCTTAAGGAGAAGCAGAGGATTCCGTTGATTTTAAAATATGTGAAGGGTTTTTCTTATTTTGAAATAGGAAGAGTTATGGGTATTTCAGAAGAGGCGGCAAGGATGAAGGTTTTAAGGGCTAAAGAAAACATTTGTAAGAAGTATCTGGAAAGACACAGGGGTGATGGAGCATGAAAAATCATTATACTATTGATGATTTGGATTATTTCCTTGAAGGTAATATTTCTCAGGAAGAAAAGGAAAGAATGCAAAAGCATTTGGCGGAGTGTAAAACCTGCCGGATGGAATATGAAGCATTAAGCGGCATAAGAGGTTACCTTGAAACAGAAGATACGGTGGATGAATTATTTACTGAAAGGTTGGTGGCATCGATGAATAAGAATCGATACTCAAATAGGAGAAGAGCTAAAAAAGCAAGCGGATTGAATGTTTTAAAACCCGTTTTATCAATACTATTAATTGGAGTTTTTGCATGGACTGCCTTTACCCTCGGTTCAAAGTATGATTTATTGAGGAATAATACATTTGGGCAGCCGGATGGCGAGATTACTCCGCCTGCGTCAGCTACAAGTCAAACGACAGCTGCAACCGAAGAATCCTTAAAAAAAAGCATGATTAACCTGACACTTTATTTCCCCAATCCTAATGCTGATTGTGTTGTTCCTGAGAAAAGGCAGGTTGAAGTTCAAGCGGGAGTGAAGCTTGAAAAAATTATATTTGAAGAATTGCAAAAAAGACCGGAAGGCAGCGATAAAGTATCTATTATTCCACAGGGCTCAAAGCTACTGTCTGTTGAAACAAAAGATGGGCTATGCCAATTGGATCTTTCATCAGAATTTGTTGATAACAACCCTGGTGGAACAGCATTTGAAACTGTTTTGATTAATTCGATTGTAAACTCCTTAACAGAGCTTCCTACTGTTCAAAAGGTTCAGTTTCTAATTGAAGGTGAAAAGAGAGAAATTTACACCCATGCAATATTTGACATGCCGTTTGAAAGAAATGAAGACTTTATAAGAACCCCGGACAATACTTCTGAAGCCATCGAAATAAGAATTCGTGATCTGGGTAATAAGACCCTTACAGCGCTTAAGGATAGAGATATGGAGTGGTTGTCGTCAATCATTCACCCTGACAAGAACTTGCGGTTTTCACCTTACACATATGTTAATGTTGATAAGGATTTGGTTTTTACTGCTGAAGAGATTAGAACATTAATAGACAGCGACAAGGTTTATAGTTGGGGTAAATATGATGGATCCGGCGAGGAAATTGAGCTTACATTGGAGCAGTATTTCTTAAGGTTTGTTTATGACAAAGACTTTATAAACGCCGAGGAAGTATCATATAACAGATATATAGGTAAGGGCAATACAATTAATAATGTTTTTGAAGCGTACCCGGATGCAAAGGTCATGGAATACTACTTTTCCGGATTCAACCCCGAGTTTGAGGGTCTTGATTGGGAAAGCCTGAAGCTTGTTTTTGAAGAAAAGGATGGAGAATGGTATCTGGTCGGAATTGTGCACGATGGGTGGACCATATAACGAAGTATATTATGCTCAACACAGACCATACACAACATATACACAACACATCTGAACTACAACATAGAGGACGGTTTCACTGTGTTGTTTAATGATGCAAAACATGTGGATTGAAAAAGCTCTCCTTTTAAATTGGGAGAGCTTTTTCAAAAAAACGCTACTTATTACCATCATGGTATACTTGGTCGAGGACTATTACTAATGCAAGAAGGAATGCAGCATCCTCGTTGTCTGAGATGGAAACACCATAAGAATCTGAAAACGAAAACCACTTTTTCGATACCAGAGCAGCCGGTGCGCCATCCTTAAATATGCTGAAATCATATGCAAAGAAGTTGCCGTCAATATTATAGTTGCCATAGGAGCTTGTAATATTAAAGCTTGGGCGGAAAAGAGAAAAATTCTTCTTTACCTGTGCAACTGCTATGCCGTTTTGAAATATTGTGTATTCAGGAAGAAACCTAAACAGACGCTGTTCAATATAATATAATTCCCTGCCCTGTAAATCGGTTAGATAGAGCTTGTTTCCAAAAGAAAAAACCTTGCCGTAAACCCTGAAACAATCTTCTCCATATTCATTTTTAATTGTAAAGCTGTCACCGAAAGAGAATACTTTTTGACGAATTAAATATTTCATGTATAAAACTCCTTTAAAATTTATTCTATGTAACCTAAAGTGGGATTCGCCCACAACCAAACAGTATAACCTTACAGCTGCAAAATATCATATTCTTGTTTTAATTGATGTTTTGTAACAATAAGGTACTAAAATAGCCGACAGTAAGTCATCTTTCTTCTTTGCGCACATCAAATAGCACGAGCTCAGATTCATCCATATACATGACGAATGCTAAGTGAACTCGTTCAGCAAAGCTGAACATCAAGCGTTTTTACTTGTAAAATACGCCTATGGGCTTCAGATGGAGACTCTACTCCACCTGAAGTGTAGAATCGGAACCCGCCACTTATAGAAGTGGGGGTCTTGGTTTTTTGATCAAAATGTATAAGTTCATCTTCATTTTAACATATTATTTATAGAAAAAAAGTATTATTCCTGTAGCGGATTAAAGATTATGAAAAACTGATCTCTGAATTAATTTTTAGGATCAACTCTTTTTCCCAGAATTCCAGGTCATAAAGCATCTTAATGCATGTATCCGAGATGGATTCTCTTTGGAAAAGAATAAAAAACTAAGAATGAGTGAGGAATACGAAGTATTTGAATGAATAATGAAGGAGGACTAAATATGAACGAGAATCAAACAAAACACTATAAACATTTGTTAAATCAACAAAAAGAGGATCACCAGGGAATACTTGATGATATGAACTCTGGCGAACCGGCAGGTTACCATGCTACAGCGGACAGTGAGCTTTCGCGATACGACAATCATCCTGCGGATATTGCAACAGATTTATATGATGCAGAGCATTTTGATGCTTTAAAAAACGGTCATGAAATTGCTATGAAAGAAATTGATTATGCGCTTAACAAGATAAAAAGCAACAGCTATGGAATATGCGAGACCTGTGGTGAATCAATAGCAGACGAAAGGCTGGAAGCGGTTCCACAGACAAGAAACTGTATTAATTGTGAGACAAATGCGGAATATGAAAACAAGCTTGATAAAATGAGCAAATCCACCCACCGCCCTGTTGAAGAGGATGTATTGGAGAAAGTGATGCGAGGGGATTTCACACAAGCGATAGAAGAGGAAGAACCATATGACGGAAAGCAAGCATTGGAAGAAGTATTGTCATATGGCTCATCAGATTCACCACAGGATGGAGCACCTTTGGGGAACAGGCAGGATGCAGTTGCCAACGGAATATCGTTTAATGATGTTCAGAATGTTGAAGACATAAGCAATGAAATGTATAAAAGGCAATTGACTTAGTTTTTAACATTTGAAAAAAGGTTTAACAAGATAGAGGAATCCGCTCAGAAGAATAATGCATAATTTTCGCAGGTAACTCGTGATAACAAAACTGTGTGTTCTGTGTAATCGCTAAAGGAATTCACAGAAATAGGTGGAAGTACAGACTATAAGAAGTGAGACGGAATGAGTTTCTGCAGCAAAATAAAATTAGCATTTTTCCTTTTGGGCGGTCTTTTTTATTTTGCTTTGCAAAAAACGGGACTAAGCAATTTCTTCCGTTATTATAATGAATGTTATAAGCAAAACAACCATATATTTATATAACTAATCCAATATAAATGGGTATTGTATGAAAAAAAAATCACTTAAGCAAAATACGCTTATATTAACGATTACCGGGTTTATTGTCAAAAGCATCGGCTTTGTTTATCGTATTTATATAGCCAATTCAATCGGAGCAGAAGGAATGGGGCTATATCAATTGGTTCTACCTATCTATAACCTGGTTTTGTTAGGTTTAACAGCTGGTGTTGGTATTGCAATTTCAAGATTAGTAGCCGAGGAAACTGCCAGGGGCAACGATAAAAATTCAAAGCGCATTGCCGTAACCGCAGGAACAGTAATATTTTTTGCTGCCATAGTGATAGTGTCAATCTTAATGCTAAACCTTGACTTTGTTGTTAATGTACTCGTTGCAGATATACGGACAAAAAATTCCTTAATGTATCTCTTGCCTTCAATTCCATTTATCGCAGCTATAACATCCTTTAAAGGCTATTTTTATGGGAAGCAGGATGTGGTTCCCAACGCACTATCACAGATTGCAGAGCAAATGACTAAGCTTTTCGTAGTTTTTGCAATTGCTGATATTTTTGCACATGGAGATTTAGAAAGGAAATGTTTATTTGCAACAATAGGTCTTGTTACAGGTGAGATAGCAAACGTTCTTGTAGTGTATATAGCTTTTCTAATAAAGAGAAATCCAAAAAGTAAAATAATAAACGAACCCCATATGAAAAAAAGGGATATTTGCAAATCGATATTGAAAATATCATTGCCTGTTACAGCGAATCGTTTAATCCTTTCACTCATGGGAACAGTTGAATTCATTCTTATTCCTCAGCGTCTTGCTTTATATGGGCTAACCAATGCAGAGTCGCTTGCTGAATATGGTAAGCTTACAGGGATGGCAGCTCCTGTTGTTTATTTTCCTTCCATGCTTACAGGTGCACTTGCTACAGCATTGGTACCGGCAATTGCCGAAGCAGTTGCAATGAGAAGAATAACTAGCGCAAACAGGCAAATCTCTCGATCCATACGAGTTACATTAGTTTTTGGCTTTCTGTTTACCAGTTTTTTTGTAAGCTTTAGCACAGATATAGCAGAGCTTATTTACCCGGGGCAAAGCGTAGGCACTATGTTGTTTCTTTTGTCTTTTACCGGCTCGTTTTTCTATCTTCAGCAAACCCTTTATGGTGTTTTAAACGGATTAGGAAAGGAAACGACAACATTAAAGCACTCGATGGTAACCAGTATTATGAGGCTTGGCTTTGTTTGGTTTGCAATTCCCTATTTTGGAATGTTTGCTTATATAGCGGCGTTGATAATTACTAATCTTATTGGATCAATTTTAAATCTTCGTGCTACGATTAAGGCAACGGGTATGTCAATAGAAATAGGAGACTGGCTGATAAAGCCATTAATATCAGCATTATCAGGAGCAATTGCGGCTCCGGTAATAAAGCCTTTAATAAACTCATTTATACATTTGCAGCCATTAGCTGTTTTAGTATCCGGCTGTATTGTGGGCGGAATAATGGTTATAATGCTGATGCTCATGGGAGTCTTTGAGTTGAAAGACCTTAAACAAATGTTACCCTTCCATATTGAAAAGTATAGAAAATTCTAGGGAAGGATGTTTGCCACGAGGATGACCTTCAACAAGAAGGACCCTTAAAGCAGTGTTATACCCTTTACATAGTATTCCTGGAGTAACTCACCGTCTTCTGCTGGTTTTCACAGTTATAGGGGTAGGTAGTTACTATTCACTTGTAAATTGTTTTAGTAGTATACTTTTAAATTTTATGGGAGTCTCGACTTGCATAATCAAAGGTGCGTACCCACCGGAACACACCACAAGCCTCGACCTGTATACCAAAAGTGTGTATCTACTGGAACGCACCACAAGCCTCGACCCGTATAACCAAAGGTGCGTACCCACCGGAATGCGCCACAATTTATGACCCGTATAATTCCTCGCTACTCTCCCTGAAACACATCTTGAATGGATTTTAGTTTTTCAATCAAGGTGGGTATATTTCCCTAAAAAAAAGTTCATCTATATGCTTGACAAAGGTAAAACAGCGTGATAAGATATATAAGCTGTCGCCGATAAACAGCCCGCAAAACACGCAACAAGCGTAGTTTGGGACAAGGCGAAAGCAGACGACGAAAGTCGTCACAGGACATTGAAAATTGAACAGTGTAATGTATGTTTTGTTAAA
>DAIPML010000118.1:0-9974 GCA_036768735.1 Clostridiales bacterium
CGGCATAACATATTCTCCGATAGATAAGGTTGCACCGAAGGAAAACTGCATCGTGTCTGTTTGGACAGAGCGGATGTTTTCTTTAAAATGCTTGGAATCTGAAAAAACAGTCATTGCAAATTCTCTTAAAAGCTCTCCTTGATGTGTTAGTCTTATTTTTCTGTTTGCTGTATCGAAAAGCTTGCATCCATAGAATTCTTCAAGATATTTAATATGCTGCGATACGGCTGGTTGCGTAATTTGCAAAAGCCCCGCTGCTTTTGTAAAACTTTTGCAAGAACATAGGGTAAGAAAAGTTTCATGTCTGAAATCAAGCATATTAACCACCTTCTATAAATTTAATTTATATAACTATTATAAAGTATAATTTTATTTTATCAAATAAATTTGGTAGAATCAATATCAGATAATAAACATAAAGTAAACGAAAGGAATGACATTTTAATGAGTAATGTTAGAAAGCACTTATCTGGTATTTTGATTTCGGCGGGGATCGCAGCGATAGCCTATATAATCAGCTTGATCCTCCCTGCAGGTATTCTTGGAGAAACACTGATTGCACTGCTTCTTGGAATGCTGCTTAATCCACTGGTTTGTCGTTATGAGGTCTTTGATCTTGGAATCAATTGGACTTCTAAAAAAATTCTGCGTGCGGGAATTATTATTGCAGGAATAACGCTAAGCTTTTCACAGGTAATCATAGCCGGAAAATACGCCCTAATCCTGTTGATATTCACCCTTGTGACCTCTTTTGGGGTGGGATATATATGCAAGAAAATTTTCAAAATAAACTGGAAGTTAGCAAGCCTTCTGTCAATAAGCACCGCAATTTGCGGAGGCACTGCTGTTGCGACGCTTGGACCTACTATTCGAGCGAAAAACCGGGATATCGCTTATGCAATATCCGCCACTTTTATTTTTGACATTATAACCGTAATCGCCTTTCCTTGGATAGGTCAGCTTTTAGGCCTTAGTGACACTGGGTACGGGCTTTGGATCGGAACGGCAGTTAATGACACATCCTCTGTTGTTGCGGCAGGATATGCGTTTTCTGATGCTGCAGGTTTGCTGGCAACAATCGTAAAGCTTACAAGAACACTTTTTATTGTACCTGTTGTGCTTATCTTTTCGTCGATATACGCAAAAATAGAAACATCTTCAAAGACGGCTGGTAAGGTGAACATACGCAAAATATTCCCGTGGTTTATTCTTGGTTTCCTTGCTGTAGTTGGCATAAGAAGCACGGGGTTTGTGCCTGATAACATCGTCACCGGATTGTCATTTTTGTCAAAATTCTTTTTATCAATGGCATTGGCAGCAATCGGATTGAAAACCAGCCTTAAAGAAGTCGCAGGCGTAGGTATAAAGCCGATGATTGCTGGGGTTATAATAGACATTTCGGTAGTTTTTGTGGCTTTGTTTGCTCAGGCGGGGATACTACACTACATTAAGTAGAACCTTCTGTTATTATTATTAATAACTCAACTTTCCCACATAAGCTTGTTAGTAGTTTTGAGACGCTGGCACAGGCATGCTGAGGTATGATATCACACCACCGACGGTAGCTTGCTGTGTGCACAAGCGTCCAAAACACCTTGGGAAAGTTGAGTTAATAGGTTTATCCGGTGAATGGTGGAAATCCTCCCGGCGAAGGATAGAGCAGTGAAAAAGACGGATGAGAAAATGAAAGAAACTTTTCTTATATTCCATTAGCTGATATATTGTTTCAATATTTCTTTAATCCTTTTTTGCTCTTCCTCGGCAAGCCAGTATAAAGGGATTCTTGTAACCTTGTGATCTTTTGTGTTAATTTCAAGAGTATCATTGTAAGGTGTATTCAATTTTATGAAATTAACATCATCGAAAAATATTTCTTTGAAGCCTGGATTAATTCCTTTACTACAGATACTATTTCTTTCAGGATCTATAATTATGCCAAAGAACGGCGGTTCTTTTTCCTTTTTACTCTTTACAGTAAATACATATTTAATAATTAACATGGTTGCAGAGCAAATAAGAAACAATACTCCGGTTATATGTTTCTTTGCAATAAACTGGGAGATACTACGAATAAGAAAAATAATTGGATATGTATAAAATAAAGTTTTAGCATTATTCGGATTATAACTTTTTGAGTATTTGCTTTCAAAATATTCCATTGGTATCCTCCGATAAAAATAGTTGTTTTTTACTTTAGAAAAACGCTGTTAATATTCTATTAGCATAACATATATTTCCACCGGGAACAAGATTATATAGCTCGTCTTTAAAAAAAGTGAGGTATAAATAGAGACGGTTTAATAAGAAAACTTATTGAACAACAAACCAAAATGATACGAAAATGAAAAAGATAGGCGTCATCTTGAAAAAAGATAACACCCATCCTTGGTGGGGCTTTATTTTAAAGCGTTCAGATAAGTTAATAAGTTAGGTGCCAAACATCGTTGATCGTTACGTCGATCAAATCAGCTTATTCACCATCACAGCGAGGTATAACGGTAGATTGGTGATACCGCCGTCCGTAACATATCCGCGTTTGGAAATACGGATTGCGGTCTGCGCTTGCTTGTTCTTGATATAAGACTTAAAGCTGGTGGCGCTTTTATCCTCGCCACCTTTCACTTCCACAGGGATGATTTGTGCCCCGTTTTGGATCAGGAAATCGATCTCACATTTGCCGTCAGCGAAAAAGCGCGGTTCTACCTCGAACTGTCCCTTAAGCTGCTGAAGGACGTAATTTTCCGTCAACGCGCCTTTGAATTGATAATCACTTTTTAGCAGGATAGCGGAATTGTCTATACCTGCCATGTGTTTTAGTAGACCGGTGTCAAAAAGAAAGAGTTTGAAATAATTAAGCTTGTCAAAGGCTTTGAGCGGATGCTCTGGCTTGGAAACATTATAAACGCGGTTAAGCATACCGGCAGAAACCAGCCACTCGATGGCGTCCTCATACTCCCGCGCTCGCGCTCCATCCTTGATGCAGCCGTAAATGAACTTCTCATTGCTCTTGGCAAGCTGCGAAACAATGCTTCGAAACACCAGCAGAATCCGTCCACTATTGATTTTGCCGTTGTGCTTGGAAAAATCGTTCTCGTATATGGTGATCAATTCATTCTGAATCTGCCGAATCTTCTGCGGATCTTTATACTGCACCCACGACGCGACACATTCGGGAAGCCCCCCAATGATCAGGTAATAGCTATACGCCTCCAGCAAACGGCTATGGAATATCTGCTCAATGGATTGTCCCTTTTTGATTTGTCCTAAATAAGAGTACAGCGAGTCATCCACAGCGGATAGGAATTCGTCAAAGGATAGGGGATAAAGGTCGATCAGGTTAACTTGACCGACAGGAAAAGACTTCGGTTTGGCCAGCAGCGTGCCGAGTAGGCTGCCTGCCGTGATGACATGGTATTCATTTGCCTTTTCCCTGAAATATTTTAATGCGTTCAGAGCATCGGAACATTCTTGAATCTCGTCAAAAATAATAAGCGTTTCCCCCGGTATGATCTTCAGCCCCTTGAGAAGCCCAAGAAGCTCGACGATCCTTTGCGGGTTCTTATTGATCTTGAAAATGGATTTCAACTCTTCTTCCTCATCGAAGTTAAAGTAGACATAACTATTATATTCATTTTTACCGAATTCCTTCATCAGCCAGGTTTTGCCTACCTGTCTCGCGCCTTTTAAGATCAAAGGCTTCCTGCCCGGATCATTCTTCCACGCGACGAGCTTTGCATAAGCGTTCCTCTTCATAAAATCGCTCCTTAAATTTGATTTCGATTGCGAAAACAGTATAACACATTATAGGCCACTATTCAAGAAGCGATTTACACATTATTTCCGGTTTTAAACTAGGGTGGTTACACATATTTGAAAAGAAGGATTTCCTCATGCGAATAAAATAAGTTCATTTTTCTAATCAAACAGCGACATTTGTTGGTTTTTCTGCTCGAACTCATGTAAATAAGCAA
Organism: Clostridiales bacterium; assembly: GCA_036768735.1. Taxonomy (GTDB): domain Bacteria; phylum Bacillota; class Clostridia; order DSM-8532; family DSM-8532; genus JAAYGP01. The sequence continues at coordinate 3,972 of DAIPML010000118.1, forward strand.
AAACATCATCAGACTTATAAAGAATACCATGCTTTTGGCACTCGTCACGAAAAATCTCAAATAACCGGGCGTTGTTCGGACTGTCACACTCATAGGCATTACCGAAAGTGCGGATGTATTTTTGTTTCATGCCGGGGAAGTGTTCATCTAACTTAGCATAGAAATATTCCCGGTCACCTTCGCGGAGTGTCACGCCAAAGCCAAAACATATGATGCCACGAACCTTTGCACGGATGCAGTAATCTAAAATCCCACGCAGATTTTCCTCAGTATCATTTATAAACGGTAATATCGGTGAGAGCCACACCACGGTGGGAATACACGCATCCCGGAACGTCTCCAGAGCGTTGAAACGCTCTGCGGTTGTTGACACGTTTGGCTCTAAGATACGGCACAGCGATTCATCATATGTCGTCAAAGTCATTTGTACAACGCATTTCGTTTTGGTGTTGATGGCTTTCAACAACTCCAAATCTCGCAAAATTCGAGTGGACTTTGTTTGGATTGCCAGCCCAAAACCGTACTTTTCTATCAATTCAAGACATTGCCGAGTAAGGTGAAGTTCGTCCTCTAAGGGTATATACGGGTCGCACATCGCACCTGTGCCAATCATGCAGGGTTGCCGCTTTTTTAGAAGCTGTGTTTCCAAAATCGAGACAGCGTTCTGTTTAACCTCAATATCCTCAAAATCGTGCTTCATCTGATAGCAGACCGAGCGAGCGTCACAGTAAATGCACCCATGTGTACAGCCACGGTATAGGTTCATGCCGTTTTTCGGCGATAATATGGTCTTATACTGCGCATAATGCATCCATGCCCACCTCCAATTTGAGATGAGCCAATTATACCATATAAATAGGACAGCAGTATGTCATATTAGGATTTTTATGCAGCTTACTTTCCGTCAAAACGGATGGGCTTTGCCTTTTCTTTTGTGTGCTTTGCTTTTCCCTGAAGCTCAGGTACAGGAGAAACATCATTTTTATTAAAATGCTGTTTTTTGTTACTCTCTGTACCATGTGGTGCCTCTGGATTAGGTCTTCTCATGCCTTTTTTAGCCATATTCCAACACTCCTTTCTTTTGGTTTTTTGGTAAGTGTTTTGAGACACTGATATCAACATGTTGAAGCATTATATACAGTCAATGGCCTGCTTTGCGGATAAGCGTCTAAACCACTAGGGGAAAGTTGAGTTAATTCAGTTATAGTTTTACACACATACCCACTTTTTTATACAGAATGCAGATTACTTTCAGCTCTTTAGGTATTGCCAAATTACGTGCCAAATTACGTTAATGAAATATTCGATTTTTACTTTGATATTAGGCCAATCATCTGGTAATATATCTCTGTGCTCATATTGTGGGGGCTTAGTCATCAGTATCTTAATGTTTTTCATTCATTATTACTGGAGTTTTTTAAGTTGCAAAAGAACCGGAGTGAATTCGTTCAGCTGAAGCTGAACATCACGCGTTTTTACGAAGCAAAATACGCATTGGGCTTGTGGGGGACTTTACCCTCATAGAAGAAAGAACGAAGGTGCGTACCAAAGGAGCATACCAAAGGAGCGTACCCACCGGAACGCTCCCCCAAGGAGGATAACCCTAACCCACCTGAACGCACCACAAGCCTCGACCCGTTAACAAGGAACCTACACTTATAGAAGTTGGGGTCTTAGGATTTTGATAAAATAAGAGGATTTTTAGAAAGTGAGTGCTAATATGAGCATAAAAGCTGTGTTAATCGAGCAACATGATTTGTACCCCAAGATGCAAATTCAAGACATAATCAAGCTGATATATCAAAATGAATTTGCCGGTGGACATATGATAGAAAATGAAGATGATAGTTTACGCAAATTGCAGGATGAATGCCGTTTTTTAGAGCAACAGCAACTCTCTCCAAATAGAAAAATGCCTATTAAGGCATTTGAGAATATTGGCAACAATCTTTGCAGATTTAATCTAAAAGCGCTGAAATGCCATAATATCAGTCTAAATACTATAAATAAGTTCTTCACAAACACGGCCAATTCGATCCAAGGAAGCATTCAAAGCTTTGAAGAAAAAATTGATGTTCTCAAACAATGCTGTAGAGAAGGTCAGCTTCCATTTCCATTGGATGAACTGGAAGACTATTTGTGTTCCTATAAGAAAAAAAGTTACCCGCCGGTTAGTCACAGTGAGATATACCGGACTGCCTATTCTCCTGCATACCGCATTGTAAGAAAAGAATACTGCGATTTTTTTGAAGTGTTTAGAAGAATCGACTCCTTAATGAAAACAAAGGAGAGAATCAATATAGCCATTGACGGAAACAGTGGAGCCGGAAAAAGTACATTAGCCTCATTGATAGGCAATGTATATGAGTGCAATATATTTCACATGGATGATTTTTTCCTGACACCTGATCTTAAAACAGAAGAACGGTTAAAGGAAGCCGGTGGTAATGTAGATTATGTTCGCTTTAAAAATGAAGTGATCGACGGGATAAACAGTGGTCTCGAATTTCAATATCACAAGTATGATTGCAAGCAAATGCTTATGGGGCAGCCTGTATCGGTGACTCCCCAAAAGCTTAATATAATTGAGGGCTCGTATAGTATGCATCCTAATCTGATAGACAATTATGATTTAAAGATCTTTTTGCATATTGATGAAAAAGAGCAGAGTTCTCGTATTTTAGAAAGAAATGGGGCTTATATGCATAAAAGATTTCTTTGCGAATGGATACCATTAGAAAATCGATACTTCGAAGAATTGAAAATTCAAGAGCAAAGTGATTTGGTTTTTCATAGACCTTGAAAATTATTTTTATTAAATATTCAATGTATTAAATAGTTTAGAGAGCTTACTTTTAAAACTTTTATATTAAAGATTTTATAGATTCAGCTGTTAAATTTTCTATGGATGAAAGTGTAATGTATGTATAGTTACAATTTTACTAACGGTATATAATTTTTCGAACTGAAAAGACCATTGCTGTTATTGGTCTGAAAGAAAACCGCTTGACTAATGTATTTGAGCGGTTTTTTGTGTTTACTTATAATTGGCTCAATAAGCTACAAGTCCGTTAAGTCATATTTGCTGAATTCAGTTTGTGTAATACCAAGTAAAAAGCACTAAAAAAAATATTTTGCATTATCGACAAAATTCGACAAACAAATTTTAAAACATATGGTAAAATGGAAAACATGATTTCTAATGTTAATATCTATTTTCGGAGGAAGAAATAATGAGGAAGAACATATTTACGAATTATTTTGCATTTGTACTGATTGCGGCTATAATCTTGCAGAGCTTTTCATTTGGTGCACCGTTGATGAATAATGCAAATGCTGATGAAATAAAGGAAAATAGTAATATTCAAGTAGAAGAACAGAACATTATTCCTGAAGGGAAACAATATATTCCTGAACAAACAGAGCAAAGTCAAGCAGCATCAGCTCTGGGAATATTGGAAAGTCAGGGGGTTCCAACATATAGCATAAATGAACAACCTGATCGAGGTGAAGCAACAGGCTCACAGCAATTGTTACAAGATGGAGCTAACACTTCACACGAATTATTAAATAGAGAGCCTGACGATTCGCAACAGCTATTAAGTAAAAAAGACGAACCTGATGAATCAGATGAATCGGTGTATAAAAAAGACGAACCAGATGGCTCAGATGAATTGTTATATAAGCTAAACGAACCGGATGGTTCAGAAGAATCGTTAAATAAGCAGGGCGAAACTAACCACTCAGAAGAATCGTTACATAAACAAACCGAACCTAATGCTTTAAACCAATTGTTTAATACACCAACTGATGGTGGTGAAGAAATAACCGGAAAACAGGCAGTAACGTCACAACTGATTGAAATTTCGTTTAGCCAGAATGAATATAATCTGGTGGCAGATGAAACATTTCAGACAGTGGTTACTGCAGTTTATTCCGACGACTCATCTTTTGAAATAACCGATAAATGTGAATTCAACATTGACAATGAAACCATTGCTGAAATTGATTCAAATGGTGTAATACTTGCAAAAAATATCGGACAGGCTCAGCTTTTTGCTGTCTATAATGGCTTGTATTGTTCAGCCACGTTAAATGTCAATCATAAGGATTTATCTGTTCCAATAAACCTAACAACCGAAAATCTAACTGAGCAAATAACTGTTATGTGGGAAAGTGTATCTGAAGCAGATGGATACGATTTGTTGGTGGATGAGGTAATACAAACAGTATCGGATAATGTATATTGCCATGATAATCTCATCCCGGATACATTACATACATATAAGGTTAGGGCAAAGCAGGAGGAGCGTGTCAGCGCTTGGAGCCATGAGGTTTCTGCATGGACAAACAAAGCAGAGGTATCCATTGTTAAAATAGAGTTTGTGTCTGAGGAATATAAACTAATGGCTGGTGAATCATGCCAGAGTGTTGTTAATGTTGTTTATTCGGACGATTCATTTTTTGATATAACAAGCGAATGCATATTTAATATTGAAGACGAAACGATCGCTGAAATTAATTCAGAAGGTATAATACAGGCGAAAGATGTGGGACAAACACAGGTTTTCGCTGTATATAAAGATTATAGCTGTACTGCAGCGATAAAAATAGGTTTACAAAAACCACAAAATATTAGAACTGAAAACAAGGCAGATCAAATCACTATAATGTGGGATCCTGTTGAATGTACAGGATATTATGAACTTGAAGCAGATGAGATCAATATTACGGTTACAGATACGGTATACCTGCACTCAAATCTTTATCCCAACACACAACATATATATAAAATCCGGGCAATCAAAGGAGAGCATGTGAGTGATTGGAGCAATGAAATATTAGCTCTCACAAATCTTTCAACCCCTGTAAATCTATATGCAGAAAAAGATGAGGAAAACTGTACGGTTAAATTAAATTGGGATGATGTGCAGGATGCAACAGGTTATAAAGTTTATAGAAATGGCGAGGAAGTTGATAACGTTTTAACAAACGAATTTATTGGTTCCGGTCTTGAAGTAGGAGTTCTTTATGAATACACGGTAAAAGCATATAGTGCAAACAACGAGTCAGCACAAAGTGAGCCAATCGATGTGAGTATAGGTATTAAAGACCTAATTATAAGTTCAAACTTTACACTGACGCAGAATATTGCTTGTGTTAATTTATATCTTAATGGCGGCACTCTTGATTTGAATGGATATAGGTTGGTTGTAGCCGGGAATGCGATGCATGCAAAAGGAATAATGAATATAGATGGCGGAGAACTTATAGTATTTGGAGATTATTCTTTGGGTACAAGTAGTAACGATTCTTTAGCAACTTTAAAAATGGTAAATGAATCAGATTATGTACAAGTTGCTGGCAATTTTTTAACACAGTCAAAAATTGATCATACCGGTCTGTTAACAGCAGGTCTCATGGAAATAGGTGGGGATTTTTCACAACTATATATTTACAATGGCTCAGGAAATTATACGGGCACTCATAATAACTTCAGAACAAGCAGAACACATAAAGTTGTGTTAAATGGAACGAGCAAACAGACAGTAAACTTCTATTCTCCAGGTTACTCAGATTTTAATATACTTGAATTAAAGAACTATTCAGAAGAGGGAGTTTATTTTAAAAGCAGACTACAAGTTGCAGATTTTATCACAAATAACTGCAAAATAGTTTTCTCAACGATAGGAACAATGACATGGAATTTGAGTGAGGATAGGGAATTCGAGAGCATAACAATTTCAAATGCAACTATAAACCTGAATGGACACGATTTGATCATCAATGGGGATTTAAAATTATCATCGGGGAAAATAAATCTAAACGGTCAAAGGTTAATCGTAAATGGAAATTTTATGCATACAAAGGGAATAATGAATATAGATGGCGGAGAACTTATAGTATCTGGAGATTATACGTTGGGTACAAGTGGTAGTGATTCTTATGCAACTTTAAAAATGGTAAATGAATCAGATTATGTACAAGTTGCTGGCAATTTTT
>DAIPML010000119.1:0-9917 GCA_036768735.1 Clostridiales bacterium
AAAGCATAACTGCTAATATAGAAAGGATAAAAAGGCCCCCGATTTTTGATTTCCAACGGTTTACCTTTGATTTTATTTCATTCATACGGAATATGTACCTCCGGACATTAAACTACTCAGTTCTTTCAAGTATACCCAACTTAAGCACTGGGTGGCAAGTATAATTTTATTCGCCACCTTCTTCGCGTCTTCTTTGCTTTTGCCCGGAATAAAAATGATGGAACAAATACGAGCAAAACATTGATTTGGTGTTCATAGAACCTGTTATACATTACGTGAGTTCCGCTAACAAGTCTGAAAAGGTGAATAATCTGCGCTATTTTGTTCGTATGCAATTAGTCATGTAACCGATTGACAAAGCGAATAATGAAGAACCTTAAAGAATCCCCAAATTATGCGAATCTGCAAAGTGGAGAAAAGGCAACTGAGACGGAGTTCAATTGCCTTGAAACCTTTTAGAGGTCGATGCTTTGATTTTCGTTACACTAAATGTGATCATTAAAACCGGGTGTAAAAGATTTAACTAATGGGTCAACGAAACTGTTCATAATCATAACAGTTTTCTAATTGTAAAATTATCTTCCAGGAGTACCCAATTTTCAGGGTACGGGTAACCTAACGCCCAATAGCTGATCCCACCTAAATTATATTCTTTCACAAGATCAAATTTTGCTTGTGCGCTGCGGGCATCTTCAAACCAGACTTCATGCTGCCTTCCTTGCGCATCCCAGTATCGGTAGAATGGAGATTCTGCGATTTCGTCATATTGAATATTTACTCCATGCCGTATAGCTCTTTCTAAAGCCTCCTTGTTGCTGAAAGTTTCTGCTTCCTGACCACGAACGTGAGGAAGTAGCCAATCCCTTGCGTATATCTGAAAACCTAAAAATATTTTATATCTTGGCATGACTGAAACTGCATAGTCTAAAACGCGACGAATCTCATTTACAGGCGATATGGCTCGAGGTGGACCAAGACGGTATCCCCATTCATAGGTCATTAATACAACCCAGTCGAGAATCCTGCCATGTGCGGGATAATCATGAGCCGTATAAAGCAGCCCTGTTTGCGCTGCACTTACCTTTGGTGCCAGTGAACTCGATACAAAACAGCCAAGAGGATGTAACCTATCTACAGCACGCTGAATAAATCGGTTGTAGTTTTCACGATCATCAGGAAGTACATTTTCAAAGTCAATATTTAAACCCATGTAACCTTTTTGAACCATGGTACTGATAATGTTATCCAGCAAGCGTTCTACAATTTGATTATTGCTTAAAACCGCATGAGCAAGATTCTCACCAAGCTCTGTGGATGTGAAATTTGTAATAGCCATCATCGGGACAGCGTTTTCTGCATAGGCTGCGTTGATGGCCGGAAGGTCATCAATCTGTTCAAGACCACCATCTTCTTTGATTCTATAGGCAAATGGGCTTAAATAAGTCAAATGCTCCCCTGCATCCCGTACAATAGGAGCAGCCCGCTCTCCAAGAATGTAGATGAACCCATTCACATCAACAACACGCCTTTGTTTTATTGGAATCATCAATACAGTTCCGGGATAAATCAAATTTGGATCAGTTATATCATTGATTTTCATCAGTGTCTGTAATGAAACACCATATCTTTGCGATATTAACCATAGAGTTTCTCCAGGCTGTACGATATGCCTTGGAGCAGGAATATAAAGCACAGCTCCCGGATTAATTCTGTTTGGATCAGGTATTTGATTGCGTTCAAGGATAGCCTGAACTGAGATACGATAGGTCTGAGCAATCCTCCAAAGCGACTCTCCCAGCCTCACTATATGATACGTATCCTCAGTTGGAATTACCAATGCTTGGCCAATAACCAGCCGATTGGGATAGGTTAATTCGTTAATCTCAACAATATCAGATGTCAAAACACGATAAAAATTTGCTATACTCCAAAGGGTTTCCCCTGATCTGACTGTATGTATAATCATAATGCATGTTCCTCTGCTTTTTTCATTATAATTATTTTATTCCCGAAGAAATGATTTGGTTCCAGATATATAACCTATTTAAGCGGATATAAACAATTGTCCTTAAACAACTGAAATAAAAAACAAGTTGTTGAAAATTTGAATCATTAAAATCCTGTTATATCAATGGTTGCAAGAGATATTTTTGTATGGAGTTTTTAAGGTCTTGAATTTTAACTGTCTTCTGACTCCTTAATACTTGCTGCTTTGCTGCGCTATGCTACAATAAAGATACACTTCACAAATATGGAGGGAACCTTTTGAGTGCTTAGATTGATTTAAGCTAAAGGGATACTGAGATCTTTGGAAGAATTGATTGGAGACAAATGAAATGAAGCTAAAAAAATATGACATTGCAGCAATTGGAGAATGCTTGATAGACTTTGTGCTTGCTTCAAATCAGGAGCAGGGAAAGCTAAACTTTAGTGGTTGCCCTGGTGGTGCACCTGCAAATGTTCTTGCGTGCGCATCGAAATTAGGGCTTAATACTGCTTTTATCGGGAAAGTAGGAAAGGATATTTTTGGAAAATTGCTTAAATCTACATTAGATAATTGCGGTATTAATACTTCATCTTTTATTATGTCTGATAAGCACCCTACAACACTGGCATTTGTGGCTTTAGACGAAGATGGTGACCGGGAATTTAGCTTTTACCGTAACCAAACAGCAGACTGTATGATTACTCCAAGTGAAGTAGACATAGAATTGCTGTCTTTAGCAAAGATTTTTCATTTTGGATCTGTTTCAATGACAACCGATCCAGCCAGAGAAACAACCCTTTTTGCAGTGAAAGCAGCGAAAAAACAAGGTGCGCTTATCTCATATGATCCAAATCTAAGAGAGTCGCTGTGGGAAAATCTTACTGAAGCAAAAGAAGTCATTTCCAATGCGATACAGTATTGCGATGTCATAAAGGTTTCCGAGGAGGAGCTATCATTCTTAACCGGAATAGATGATATTGAAAATGCGTTATTGCACCTATTAGATCAAAACAGTGCTTTAAAAACAATAGTTGTTACAATGGGGAACAAGGGCTGTAAAGCAACCTACGGGAGAAATATATTAATGTCAAGCGGATTTAAAGTAAATACAATTGATACCGTCGGGGCAGGGGACACTTTTTGGGGAGCATTTTTATATCAGATTATATCGGGACAATTTGACCCGAATAATCCGGATGACAAGTCATTATCAAAAGCTTTGAAGTTTGCTAATGCCGCAGGAGCATTATCAACAACAAAGAATGGAGCTATCCCTGCTATGCCTACATATAGCGAAATTCTTGCATTATTAAAATAATGGAAGAAATTGCTTAGCAATTTCAACACACCATTTCAACGAGGCGGGAGATTTTGACTCACCGCCTGTTGTGATAAATAGGAACCCGTCACCAAGCATTTTTCAACCAGAATGGTTGAAAATATGCGAAGAGGTGGGGGACATCTAAGCCTCGTTATAAAACAACACAACATAGGATAACACAAAATAGGATAGTTCTCTTTTGTTATTTCGAAACTTTTTAACTTCCCATGTCGTATAGTTAATTAATATTTAAACTGTAAATAGGGTAATTTTTCATATGCATTTTTTCTCTTTGGTTCCCTTTTTAGCGATTCTTGTTTGAGTTATTGCTTGCGTAATTGCTACTGTTGTTATAATATTATATATATTTCCAATCATGCGGACGGGAGAGTATTTTTATGCAAAGCATAATCATTAAGGATTTTGGTCCTATACCATATTGCAGCATGGAAACAAAAGATTTCACTATACTGATCGGTCAGCAAGCAACAGGAAAAAGTACAATATGCAAGTCTGTATATTTTTTTAAAACTGTTCGTGATGAAATTATATCATATTTGTATAGTCTTTTAGGTGATGATAGCGATAAGCTTAATGATCCTGTCAAAGCTATAGGACAAAAAATGAAATATAATTTTATTAATATTTTTGGACAAACAAAATTTAAAAGGGAATTTTATATAAGATATAATTATTCAGAGGATCTTTTTATTGAAGCATCAATAACGAAGGATGAAAATAAGTATTTGAATTTTGAATTTAGTGAAGTATTAAGAAGCAAAATAAGTGACTTAAAATATTTTGTTGAAAATAATTTTCAGGATATCAAATATTCATCTGTTCAAGAGGATCTTTATGTAAGGATTGAAAAGAATAAAGCCTTTATTTATATTAACAATGAAGTGAAAAAATTATTTGACGATGACAGGGAAATTTTCTATATTCCAGCAGGACGTGGGCTTCTATCATTGTTAACTGATCACCTATTAACGATAGATATTAAGCTTCTTGATTATATATCCGGAAATTTTATGAAATATATCCAGGAACAACGCGTTAGTTTTGATCTATGGATTCACGAATTAAAGCAGCAGATTCAAATGGATAATGATAAGTTTAAAATCGAAAATGAAAAAACGGAAAAAGTTGCGGAGTATGTTGATGATATATTAAAGGGTCATTATATTTATAAAAATGGAAAGGAATATTTAAAATTAAAAAATGGTTCCAGCCTTCCTGTTAACTTTGCATCGTCTGGACAGCAAGAAGTATTGTGGATATTGAATTTATTGTATATTTGGATGACGAAATTCGATAAGAACTATTTTGTTGTTATCGAAGAACCGGAAGCGCATCTTTTTCCAGATACACAAAAAAAAGTGCTTGATTTTATCGTAATGTTTTTGAATTCCAATAACAATCAAGTAATGATAACCACGCATAGTCCGTATATTTTAACATCAGCCAACAATCTTTTGTATGCCGGTAAGCTTAGTGTAAAAACAGAAGAAGTAAAAGATATTATTCCAAAAAGACAATGGATAGATTTTTCTTCTTTTGGTGCATATATGGTAGGGGATTCCAAAAAAAATCATCTAAGAACGATAATTGACGAAGAATTGCAAGAAATAAAAGCAGAAGAGATAGACAAGATATCAAAGGTTATTGGATGCGAATATGCAATGCTATTCAATCTGGAGGCACAAAATGAGTTTATTGATTAAATATGACCGATGGATAGAAAAACTTTCTACAAATGAAACAAGAAAGATTAGTGAAGAAAATTCTTTTTTATTTGTAAAATCACAAAACCAACAATTATTATTAAAAATTGATGGTGGAATAATACCTTATAATATTCAACGACAAAAAAAGTGCGATTATGCTATTTATGACGAAAAAAACAAGAACAGTAATTTTATTGAGTTAAAAGGTGTTGATATAGAATATGCCTGTGACCAAGTTTATGAGACAATACTTTTCTCTGAAAAGGATGAAGATTTAAAAGAAATTGTAATTGGGTTGAATCTTCTGAAAGGATATATAGTAAGTCCGCGTCCTCCGGTTCCTGATATTAAAAATTCACATAGAAATAAACTATGCAGAAAAATGTATAACCTAAGTAAAAATAAACTAGAGAGTTTATTTCATCACCTTGTTTTCGTTAGATGTATACATAAGAATCCCGGTAAAACGCATCAACAAGATAACATTTGCATTGTAATTAGTCATAAAAACCCCTTATTAATATAGCACAAAAATCCCATCTTATATGCAGTTTCTATATGTTTTATTTTATATCGGATAGGCTATTAACCTATCCGAGCGCCGGAACCCCAAACCTTGTATAACCCTGCAATTACCTGCTCGATGGGAGCTTTTTTAATTTCAACATCTCGAACTCCTTTTACTTCAGACAACTGGCTCAATAAATCTTTAATAGACGTTTTTGCAAGATCAATATCATATTCAAAAAGTCCGTTATTTGATGAAAGAAGATTGCCATTTTTAATCCGTGGCGCAGAGTCTGCCTCCATTGTGATTACTACTCGTGTGAGGTTGCCTGTAAGAGAGCGCAGTTCACTAAAGCTTCCATCAAAAGCGATTCTGCCACCTGATATCATCAGTATTCGTTCTGCCATTTCCTCAAGGTCGTCCATATCATGGCTTGTTACGATGATAGTCACATTATTTTCTTTGTTAATCTTCTTTAGGAAATCGATCATCTGTCTTTTCGCTACAACATCAAGCCCGAGTGTCGGTTCGTCCAGTAGAATAATCTCAGGACTATGTAAAAGCATCATGGCAAGATCGGCTCTCATTCTCTGCCCAAGGCTAAGCTCACGAGCAAAAGTTTTATGCAAGCTTCCTATATCCAGAAGATCGGTGACCATTGTGAGATTCTGCTTGTAAACCTCATCTGAAATACCCCAAACGATCTTTTTCCATTCAAAGCTTTGTATGATAGGATGATCCCACCATAATTCAGTACGGTTACCAAACAAAATCCCTAACCTGTTCATTAGCTGTATACGCTGTTCCTGTGGCGACATGGACAGAACCGAAATGTTACCCTTGTTTGGCATCAGCATACCAGCGAGTAGTTTCATCGTCGTGCTTTTCCCAGCGCCATTTGGTCCGGCATATGCAACAAATTCACCTTTCTTAACTGTAAATGTAACATTATTTAAGGCTGTAATCGTTTGTTTCTCGGGCTTTATTAAGTTTTTAATTATTCCTTTCCCAGTGTTGTCACGTTGCCATTGAGTAAAGATTTTTGTCACATTGGTTAAACTAACGGCGGAATCCGCGGGGTGTATATCTATTTGAGCCTTTTTTAACATAATAATTCAATCCTCTCCTGAAAATATAGTTTGCAGCAAGCGCTATAATGAGCGCATATATAAGCGGATAGTATTCAGAAAAATTCATAGGCGTCTTACCAAGCAGACAAAGCGAAGGAAACCACGCCATGAGTCCTTCCGGCAAAATTGTTAGTAGCGGTAGTTGAATAAAGTACGGCATCCCCGATAACGGAAAGGTACTTAATTGCCAAGTGCCATCTATTGCTGTACTGGAAATTTCCTCTGCAGCTACAGGTGCATAAAATGCAGCACTCGATACTAAGTATGAGCGAGCGATAATGATTACCATGGTCGAGAGTATATAGATAACTAATAGGAGTATCCACCATATCGTGATCCGAAGATGAAGCTTGTATATAGAAATTAGCAGCAAAGCGCATCCTATAATAAAGTTGCTGCTTCCGGTAAACGGTGAAAAACCGCTTGTTAAAAGCTGTGCTCTTAGGGTAAGTGGTTGCATAAACGAATGCTCAAGTTGACCACGCCCGATAATTCGGCTGATATGTATATTGTTTCCAGATCCAAACAAAATAAATATGCCTGTTACTATGGTAGAATAAGCCATCATGAACAGAACCTCATCGACACTCATACCTCCAATACCTCCAAACCGAAAAGCGATAAGATAAACACTTGATACGACGGAAATATTGGATATGGCATCAGCTAATATTGCTGCCAATGCAAATTTGGTGTCTCTTAAAAGCCATACTAAATCCAATTTAGCAGATATAGCAAATAAGCTTATTGTACGCTTTATAGCTTTTTTAACCTCCATAACTCACCATTCCCTCCTGTGACTTTTTAAATACCAACAGTGCGGCTGGCCATAAGATGATGTTCCATACAGTTTGTAGAAACAAGACATTTGCTGGCTCCGCTATACCTACAAATATGGATAGGGATGCACCACCTAGACAGGCAAAAGGTTGATATTTTAATATTTTTTCAAAGCCAAAAGGCAAAAAACTTATTGGTATCACTGTACCGGATAAAAGAGCAACAATTGCTGCCCGTATACGGCTTATCAGCCAGTTCATGTTTCTAAGCTTTATCGACAGACAGGCAAATAGAATATCAATAGCGAAACCGAGAGAGATACAAAGAAACAGACTGATAAAAAACCAGTGTGATGCCGGTCTCAAACTCACCCCAAATATTGGGGATAGAATTGCCATTGGTAGTGTGAACAAAGTAAGCATTGGAACCCATCCACCGATTGTCAGTGAGACAAGTTGACCTAAAACAGATAGCGGTCTTCCGTAAAGTCTCATTAGTATTCCTTCGCTGAGCCATCCGGATGCTGCTGTTTTAACAACCATCATATCGGAAAGAAGTGTGCTTACATAGGTGTAAGATATCATTTGACTCATGCTCATCCCCACATCTAAACCGGTTGACATGACAACCTGCCATAGAAAAATCAATGGTATCAAAGTGCATACTTTTATAATGATGTCTGGCATGAGGTATAATATCCCACCATTTGTCTTTTCAAGACAAGCCATATGTGACGTTTTGAAATATTTAACCATGTGTTTTGTACTCCTATAATCATATAAATTTGGGCATAAAAATACCCAGGCATCCGTTTGAACACCTGAGCGGGCAACACATGGTTATGCCTGAGCAATCAGGCGAGATTTATGTGTGGAAAGAGGCATTCAACACGGCAAAAATGGACACAGTTATCCCGTGAAAGCCCAAAAATGGCGCAAATAACAAGCAAAAGGGTAGACTTCACCAAGAACGCCGCATTTTTGAATGCGTAGCCTTTAATACATTCGCAATTTATAAATACATTGCTGTTGCTACAAAAAGTAGAAATATTCATACCTCTCACCACCTTTCTCGTAAGATAAAAATATTATATATTGCAGGTTTATTATTGTCAAATTATTCATGAAAAATTGAGTAACCTTACAAAGCCAGTTAAAGCTCAGCTTGCTGTAATCAATTAAAGCTCTGTTTATTCAGTAGAAGCAACTGGGAACCACAGACAATTCTAGTAATACCTATCACATACAGAATGAAATAGGAATTGATAAATGATTAGGGGTTACAAATTATCACTTAAAAAAAATACGAGGAGAATGAATGCTCATTCCCCATTATGGTTGTTTAATAATGCCATTCGTGCATTTCTTCCGAGGACAGGTAGCATAAATTCATAAAACCCAAACTGCTTGAGCTTTTGAGTAAGCTCTATAGGATATGCTTCCAGGTTGGACGAAAGCAGAGTCTGTGTTTCGCTTTCGTTTAAATCCAGCGTATGTCTTGATTTTGCCAAAATCGGTTTGTTATGCGGACATATTTCCTGACAGCGAAGACATCCGATCAATGTATGATGTGAGCTTTGAGGTATCCAATCCGGGAATGACTGCTTGTTTTCGTTATGTAAGGTCAGGCACTTTTCTGCGTTAATAACCGGATACTGATCGATAGCTCCGGTGGGACAGTTTTGTTTACATAATTCGCAGGATTCGCAGCTATCTAAGAAGGCAATCGGGTATGAGGTATCCTCACAGGGAATATTTGTGTAATAGGCGCGCAGATTAAAAAAGCTGCCAAATTCATTAGTGTAACAAATATTATTGCGCCCATATTTCCCGAGACCGCTGTAAACAGCTAAAAGCTTTTGAGATATACCCTTCGCATGAGCAGTTTGATAACCCTGCACTGCGGATTTTAGTACATCGTTCAGTTTTTGGCTTTGCTCAGCATCGTCAAGATATGTTGGCGGTATTGGAATTGTAGTTTGTTTGCCATTTTCATTCAAAACTACTTGTGACGGTTCGCTGGGATAGGTGACAATCAAAAATGACAGCGGCTCAAACGAAATATCTGGTGGTTGGTGATTGTGAAAACGTTTCATGACATTTTCAATAAATGCGGTGCTGGTTCTTCTGGTAGGAAGATCGTCATATATTTCGGTTATTTGTGTAATGAAATGATAAGGCAAAAATGCAGCAGGAAACCCTGAAGACTTAAGTTGATTCAAAATGTCTGTACTGATAATGTTTTTCTGATTCATAAGAATTTACCTCACTATCTCGAAGTTAAGTTTCGCAAGCTTTTTCCTAATTTTAACTTTATCATACTATAATGAAAAGAGGAAGCAGAAATTCATCTAAGTTATGTGATTGATTGCGTAATTGTTACTGTTGCTGTAATTTACCAACTTTATTGAAAAAAGTACTTGCAATAAACAGAAGTAACAGATTATAATATAACAAATGATATC
>DAIPML010000120.1:0-9835 GCA_036768735.1 Clostridiales bacterium
TAATAATCATATGCCAATCGTTTTCTTTAATAATTCTATAAATAACCCCGGTTAAATCTCCTTCTTCAAGTTGAATGTTTACTTCCATTCCCTTTTTTAAGTCATTTCCTTTCTCCCTGTCAATCCTCACCTTTAAGCCTTGCTCCGAATTCATGTCCTCTATATATCCCAATGCATTGATCCCTCTGTATTCACCATTTATAACAGCATTTAAGTCCTTAACAGTGCCGGACACAGGGGATGTAAGCTGGAAGTCCTCCTTGAATTTTTCAAGAGCTTCAAGCTCATTGCCAACCTCTCTTATCCTTTCAGCCAACAAGTATATTGATTGATGGTTGATGATCCCCTTGCTTTTCATAAAATTAATTTGTGTCTTTTTATTTTCAAGCTCATACTTATATGCCGTTAATTTGTTGTTTACAACCATATCAAGCTTTTGCTCATAAATGGGTATTTCCTCTTTGAGGCTTTTCTCCTTTGCCTGCTCTGCTTTAAGTGCTGATGAAGAAATTAAACCTGCAGTATATAATTCGATATTAAAGGCAGCCATTTCCTTTTGGTATTCGTAATCTGCTTTTAACCGGGAGATATTCGCCTGCATATCATATAAATCAACCTCTTTTGTGAAATCACCAGCCTCTATCAAGCTTATTTTAACTTGCAAATCATCAGCTTCATATGACAGCTTTTCAAGAGCGGAGTTAAAGTCATTTTCCAGAGATGAATACTGAACCTTCAGGTTTTCTAATTCGGTTTTTCGAGTCTTGATCTCAGCTTGATATTCATATGTATTAAAGGTAATGAGCGGATCTCCCTTTTTCACAAAATCGTCATTATCAACGTGGATCTGTTTAATATATAAAGGACGACTCAGCTTCTCATCAATTGATATGGCTTGCTTGTCAAAAATATATTTCTCAATATTATCGGAAGGAATAGAGTATTCATCGACCATGCTACCCCACGCAGCTTTCGTTGCCACTACTTTGGGAAGCATGAGATAATGAATGGTTCTGGAGCTGAATGTAAAAAACAGTAGTACTGATAGAAATATCACAGCTATTTTTTTAGTTATTTTCAAATTCATTTTTCCACCTGCCACGATCAAATAATTAATATGGTATGCCGGGATAAAGAGTGATATTACTTATGTGCAATAAGACAATGCATGCTTTATATGTTGGTAATGAATGAAAGTATGTTTACATATCCATGATATACCAACTATTTACACTATGCAATACCCTTATTCCTCCACAATTTGCTTCATCTTGTTATAAACAGCCTCAGCTGCTTCGTCAGATGAGATCCGTCCTTCGAAATATTCTAATATATAATCTGTAATGTCTCTATAAGTTTTAATAGTCTCATTTCTATAGGAATTTTTTATCATGTAACTGTAAACATTGTAATTCCAATCGTCAGTTATGAAATTCTTATATATGCTTCCCTCATAGACGGCTTTATCCTTATATAGAATTGGTATTTGTATAATCAAGTTCTCTGATTGAGCTTCTTTTGATATACATTTACCAAGGAACTCCGCTGCAAGCTGTTTGTTCTTGGAAGTATTATTCATACAGAAATATTTCACCCTAAACGGATATATTCGTTTATCATCAAAAACAGGAGCGGGTATTATTTTGCAGTTGTCTAAACTACCGTCATTTTGGGGTACATATGCAAAATTAAGCAATAGGTTTTCTTGCTTTTCAAAACTTCTTTCCTTATTCAGAATAATACCTTTCTCATATATCTTATCTACAAAATTCAGTTCATTTTCAATATCCGCCTTTGTATAGTTGAAAGCTTCTTTTGTTAAATCCATCTTAATACAATTAGAGACTGAATATATATCAAACCAAAAACCGAACTTATTCTCCTGCATCATAAAATGTGTACCATTAGCGGTTATATCCCCTGCGTATTTTTCAAAATCGCTCCAAGTCCAGTCGTATGCGGGCATTTCCAGCTTAAGCTTTTCAAGCATTTCAGTATTGAGTTGATATACTGTTTCGCTGTTATGTATCCCCACTGGTACACCAAATAAAGCTCCATTATATGAGCACAGCTTTTCAATACCATCAAACATGTCATCAAATTTCTCAGAAACTACAGGATAGCTTTGTAAATCCTCATAGACTCCATTTTTGATATAATAAGACGGTATATCAATATAATTTGTAAGCAGATATATGTCAAAGCTGCTGTCACCTGACATCAGCATTGAATTTAATTTTGTTGTATACTCTTTTGAACTGATATTTACAAACTCTACTACTGTGTTGTTATTTTCTACACCAAATTCATAAGACAAACTGCGGAAATAATCTTCGGGTGCAAAACTATTGCACAGAACAGTAATGCTTTTTGAATTACTTATATCATCTAGGTTGAATGATATAATTCTTTTTTGTTCCTTGTCGATATAATAAGAAATGTTATTTCTATAAAATGCTGTATAGATTTTTGGAATTATACTTGATGTGTATGCTTCAATTATTTTCTTTTCTTTTAAGGAAGCAACGTATATATTTCCTTGATAAATAAGATATAATCGATCGTCCTCATTGTTATAATAATGGTAAAAACATGAGGGCATCTTTTCAATATGTATTTCATCGCTCTTTTCACCGTTATTGATATTATAAGTCAACATGTGCCCGTCGCAACAATCCTGATTCAAGAGAACAAGCAGCATATTTTCATTATATTCAACAACATCCCGTATTTTTCCTAAGTCAATTTTATTGAATTTTCCATCTACTAAATTATATTCAGCCAAGTATTTATCTCCCCAATTATCACCAATATGGTACTTAAAAAAAAGCTTTCCGTCCATATATAACATTTTCTCAATGCTTTGTACTCCAATAACTAATTTGTGTTTCTTTATCAAAGTGCCGTCAGCGTCATATTCTTCAAGTTCATTACTATAATCAAAAGCAGCAAAACCATTATTATATGCTGCAAATAACCTGTAATAACGTTTAATATCATTTTCGATTTGCTTTTTTATATTTCCTTTGCTGTCGATTATATATATTCTATCTTCATCGGTTAAATAAATATCCCCATTTTCACCGGCAGCAATCTGAGCCCGTTCGATATCTTTTACGAAAGATATATCAATATAACTGCTTTCGATGGCAGATGATGTAGTGTTATCAACATTTTCAACTCTGTTGTCGCAAGAAGTCAAAAGTAGCATCAAGGATAAAATAAGAAAGGTAAAGCATTTCATCTTCGTTTTCATCTGGTATTTTCTCCTTTTTCTATTATGATTATCACCCGGAAAGTCACAAAATGACTTTCTGATGGTATTTAAGATATCTTAATTACCATCAGCCTTCGAAAGAGGGTTGGATAACCATATTGTGATTGCACCAGGTTGCAGCAAGCTGCAACGTCCTGCAAAAAACCTGCAGAAAAAAGCCGTTTCGCGACTTACTGTGAGCAATTATATTATCTGTTTTAAATTCAGTCAGTACGCATGTTTTCTGGTGTTAATCGACAATCATACCAATATTTTAACATTTGCTGTAAGGAAATACAAGCTGCTTTTGGCAAGATGATATTCTTTTTCACCTGCAACTATTATTCCTCCACAATTTGCTTCATTTTGTTATAAATAGCCTCAGCCGCCTCATCAGATGAAATCCGTCCTTCGAAATATCCTACTATATAATCTCTAATGTCTAAGTAAAACCCATAAGACTCATTTCTGTAAGAATTTTTTATCATATAGCTATAGACATTGTAATTCCAATCATCATTTATGAAATTCTTATAAATGCTTCCGCCATAAACAGACTTATCCTTATATAAAATTGGTATCTGCGTTACCAAATCAACTGCCTGTGCTTCTTTTGATATGCATTTGCCAAGAAACTCTGCTGCAAGCTGTTTGTTTTTGGAAGCCTTATTCATGCAAAGATAGTTCACCCTAAAAGGATAAGCCCGTTTATCATTGAAAACAGGTGCGGGTATGATTTTGACACCGTCCAAACTGCCGTCATTTGTGGGTAAATATACAAAATTAAGCAATAGGTTCCCTTGCTTTTTAAAACTCCTTTCCTCACCATGAATAATTCTTTTTTCATATATATTATCTACAAATTCAAGTTCATTTTTAATGTCTGTCTTTGTATAATTAAAAGCGTCATTTGTCAAATCCATCTTAAAGCAATTAGATACGGCATATATATTAAAAAGCCAGAATGAAAACTTTGTTTCCTGCATCATAGAATTTGTGCCATCAGCGGTTATAACCTCGGCATATTTTTCAAAATCACTCCAGATCCAGTCATATGCGGGCATTTCCAGATTATGTTCCTTAAGCATTAAAGTATTTAGCTGATATACTGTATCACTGTTATACATTCCCACAGGCACCCCGAATAAAGCGTCATTATACGAACATAGTTTTTCAATACCCTCAAACATGTCATCAAATTTCTGAGAAACTACAGAATAGTTGTGTAAATCCTCATAGGCTCCTTTTTTTATATAATAAGACGGTATATCATTAAATGTTGAGAGAAGATAAACATCAAAGCTGTTATCGCCTGACATCAACATCGTATTTAATTTTGTGGTGTATTCCTCTGTACTGATATTTATAAATTTTACTCCTGTATCATTATTTTCAATACCAAAGTCATAAGCAGCCCGGCCGAAACGGGATTCAGGCGCAAAATCATGACATAACATAGTAATGTTTTTTGAACTGCTTAAGTCATCTAAATCCAATGAAACAATTCTTTTTTTATCTTTGTCGATAAAATATGATATATTATTTTTACAATATACGGCAAATCTTTTGGGGATTATGCCGGATGTGTACGTTTCAATCATTTTTTTTTCTTCTACAGAAGCAACATATATAGTTCCCTGGGATATAAGATATAAATGGTCTTTGCTACTGTTATAATAAGAGTATAAAAAGAAAGGCAAATTAAGAATGTGAAACTCATCGCTTTTTTCACCGCTTGTAATATTATAAGTCAACATATGCCCGCTGCAGCAATCCTGCTTCAGAAATATAAGCAGCGTGTTTTCCCCGCAATTTACAAAATTCTGAACATGATCTATATCAATTTTTTTGAATTCTCCGTCCTCAAGATTACACTCGGCTAAGTATTTATCTCTTACATTATTTTTTAGGTAATACATTGCAAAAAGCTTTCCATCCATGTATAACATTTTTTCTATATTATGCAGTTCGGTTGCCAAGTTATGTTTTTTTATCAAAGTGCCATCAGAACGATACTCTTCAAGTTCATCCCCATTGCTATAAGCAAAAAATCCACCATCATGGTCTGTCAATAATTTGTAATGGCGACCCTTTTCACTTTCAATTTGCTTTTTTTCATTTCCGTTGCTGTCGAGTATGTATATTCTATTCCCATCGGTTAAATAAATATCTTTATTATTACCAACAGCAATCTGGACACGATTCATATCTTTTATGAAAGAGATGTCAATATTAATGTTTCCATTGGCAGATGAATTTGTTTTTTCGCCTTTATCAGTTCCATTGCAGGAGGATAGAAACAGCACTAAAATTAATAATAGCACACAGTTTTTTTTATAGAATTTCATAACAGTTTACCCCCTTAATAAAATGTTATTGCATAATCTTTGTTCTTGTGCCCAGGTTATGGGCACAAGAACAATAACCTTGTAAATGTTAACGTATAGCTCCACATCTTAAGCATTTCTCTATTCCATCTATAGATATCCAAAGATGGTCTAATGATGGAACAGCCTCAAGGTCAAAATATGAACAATAACCACAACTATATTCTAATACACCATTAGCAGTACATGTAGGCTCTGGATTGTAGTAATAATCAAGTGAATACCTGCCACAGCCAGGACACCAGGTAATACCGTCAGCAAGAGCAGTTAATGGTATGCTGAGAGTGATAATAATGGCTGCGATAAAACAAATAAGACCTTTTCTCTTAAAAATATTCATGTAATTCCCTCGCTTTCTATTGTACTCTTAATTAGGATTAGTTGCTAAAGCATCGTGGCTATAATTCTGCAACTATTGGTAATCGCTAAAATGTTGGGTGTAGACATCAGGTGAATTTTTACAGGAATGTATGAGCCATTAATAACATTGTAAGAAGTAAAGGTAGATTTCATAAAGCATTCTATTGTGTTGAGTCATACATAACTGTATAATAGATGTGGCTCTTGAATATCCCTTTAATTCAAAGTTTCGAAGGTCTAAGATTTGTTGCGGATATTATGAGAGCCTTCTTTGTTTATCTGGTGCTCTAATATGTAGCATGGCTTGTCCTCCTTCCTGTTAAGGGCATTAAAATTCCCTCTGTTATATAAGACAGTTTAGATATGGATTTTGTTACAGCATTTCGAAAAAAAATTTATTTTTTATAATAACAACATATATAAATTGAACTTAATTTTACTTATGTTGTGACGAGCAATAAATGATTATGCTCGCATAACCCAGCGATTCCAGTGCGTACCACAAGTGCGTTCCAGTTTAGGTGCGTACCCACTGGAACGCACCTAAACTGGAACGCACCTAATTCCTTTTTCATGTATAAAAAGATTTTTAACCCGTTTATACAAGAAAAAACACCTTCTAAGTGGAATCAATTACTAATTTATTGTTTACATAATCATTTATATAATCGTTTAGGAGATGTTCTGCTAATATGTTAATATATGATTCTCTTATCTCATCGTTTTCAAAGACCACAGGAAACTTATTACTGTCTTCATCCATGTATTCTAGACGGTACATGGATGAATGATTTATCTTGCCAATATCTAGAAAGTCAAAATAACGGTTCTCGTACTTTTCATTTAAATACGTTTTAACAGTAGACTTAATAGAGTTATATTTTATCATCCGTGTAGCGAGAAAAAAACAAACAATAAGAATTGACATTATAGAAATTAACAAAATTATTATTTTTTTATTCAAGCTATGCCCCTCCTGTAATTAAGTTGATGGGATTAGCATTATCACCAATCCCATCAAATAAAATATAAGATTTAATAATATACATCAATGTAAATTGCTGCCAGTGAATCTCTCCAATAACACAGTGAGTTGAAGCTGCAATAATAATCAATTCCCCAGCTTTTACATTTAACATACCAATTGTATAAATCTGCGCTTCTATCATCCACATGTTTTTCAACTCTTTTATACATGTCACTTCTATTCCTCCACAATTTGCTTCATCTTGTTATAAATTACCTCAGCAAACTCGTCAGATGATATCCTGCCTTCGAAATATTCAAATACATAGTCTCTAATATTTTCGGAAATCATATAAGTCTCATTTCTATAGGAATTTTTCAACATGTAGCTGTAAACATTGTAGTTCCAATCATTGGTTATGAAATTCTTGTAAACGCTTTCTTCATAAATGGCTTTATCCTTATATAAAATTGGCATCTGCGTTATCAAATCTACTGCTTGTGCTTCTTTCGATATGCATTTGCCAAGAAACTCCGCTGCAAGCTGTTTGTTTTTGGAAGCTTTGTTCAAGCAAAAATAGTTCACCATAAAAGGATATACCCGTTTATCATTGAAAACAGGAGTGGGTATAATTTTGCGGTTGTCTAAACTACTGTCGTTTATAGGTACATATGCAAAGTTGAGTAATAGGTTTTCTTGCTTCTCATAACTTCTACTTTCATTTAAAATATAACCTTTTTCATATATACTATCTACAAATTCCAGTTCATTTTTTATATCCGTCTTAGTATAATTGAAAGCTTCCTTTGTCAAATCCATTTTAATACAAGCAGAAACAGAAAACATATTAAAACTCCAAGAACCGTATTTACCTTGCTGCATCATAAAATTTGTGCCAGCGGTAGTTATATCCTTAGCATGTTTTTCAAAATCACTCCAGGTCCAGTCATATGCAGGCATTTCCAGCTTAAGATCTTTAAGCATTTCAGTATTGAGCTGATATACTGTGTTGCTGTTATGTATCCCCACAGGCACTCCAAATAAAGCCCCATTATACGAGCACAGTTTTTCAATACCTTCAAACATGTCATCAAATTGCTGAGAGACTGCGGTATAGTTATGTAAATCCTCATAGACTCCTTTTTTAATATAATAAGATGGTATATCAGTTAAAGTTGAAAGCAGATATATGTCAAAGCTGTTGTCGCCTGACATCAGCATTGAATTTAATTTTGATGTATACTCTTTTGAGCTAATATTTACAAACTCTACCACTGTGTTGCTATTTTCAACACCAAACTCATAAGCTGCACTACTGAAGTAAAATTCAGGTACATAATCGTGACATAAGACAGTAAGTTTTTTTGAACTGCTTAAACCATTTAAATCCAATGAAACAATTCTTTTTTGATCCTTGTCGATATAGTACGATATATTATTTTTAAAAAATACAGTATTGCTTTTGGGGATTGTAGCGGACGTGTACGTTTCAATTATTTTCTTTTCTTTTAAGGAAGCAACGTATATATTTCCCTGGGAAATTAGATATAGGCAGTCTTTGCCGCTGTTATAATGAAGATACCGGGAATCAGACAAATTAGGAATGTGGAACTCATCGCTTTTTTCGCCGCTACTGATATTGTAAGTCATCATATGCCCGCTGCAGCAATCCTGCTTAAGGAAAATAAGCAGCGTGTTTTCTTCGTATTCTACAAAATTTTTAACAAGCCCTACATCAATTTTTTTAAAACTCCCATCCTCCAGATTATATTCAGCCAGATATTTGTCATTTTTATTATCGCCAATGTGGTGCAATATAAAAAGCTTTCCACCCATATATAGCATTTTCTCAATGCTTTGTGCATCGACTGCTAAATTATGTTTCTTTATCAAAGTGCCGTCTGTGTTATACTCTTCAAGTTGACTCCCATAACCATAAGCAAAAAATCCGCCATCATGAGCTGTCAGTAATTTATAATGGCGGCGTTTTTCACTTTCGATTTGCTTTTTTTTCATTTCCTTTGCTGTCGAGTATGTATATCCTAATCTCATCGGTCAAATATATATCCCCATTTTCACCAACTGCAATCTGGGTGCGTTCTATGTCATTTATAAAAGAAATGTCAATATAATTGCTTTCATTGGCGGATGAATGTGTGTTATCGACATTTCCAGCAGAACCGCCGCATGAGGTTAAAAGAAGCATCAAAGCTAACAAAAAAAGGCTGAAGTATTTCAATTTCGTTTTCATGCGATTTTTTCTCCTTTTCTAATTTACTTAATAAAGAAGCTTAAGATATATATGTTTTGGTACTAATCAACAATGGCACCATTATTTTAACATTAGCTGTAAGGAATTACAAGCTACGGTTAGCAGGGTATACGGCAACACAAGCTTAATACAGCTTGTGTTGCTTTAATATCTTAGCAAGGTTACCGCCGCTGGTTTATTTGAGTATAAATATCTTTTTATAGCTTCTTAATTCGCGCCGCTACTATTCCTCAACGATTTGCTTCATCTTCCTGTAAATAGCCTCAGCCGCTTCATCAGAAGAAACCCTGTCATCAAAATATTCTTTTATATAATCACTTACTTCTCTTGAAATTAAATAGGTCTCATTTCTATGGGAATTTTTTAACATGTAACTGTAGACATTGTAATTCCAATTATCAGTTATGAAATTCCTGTAAATGCTTCTTTCATAAACAGCTTTATCCTTATATAAAATTGGACCTTGAGTAACCAAATCATCTGACTGGGCTTCTTTTGATATGCATTTGCCAAGAAACTCTGCTGCAAGCTGTTTGTTTGTTAGCCCCGGTTTAACCTGTCAGTTATACTTGTATATCATTTCGGAGTTTGCT
>DAIPML010000121.1:0-9741 GCA_036768735.1 Clostridiales bacterium
CGAAATAAGTTAGCACACAAGTATTAATCTGAGAGATTGTAATATGTATTTTTTGACAATGGTTAAAATATTTATTCCATCATCAACAATACGATAAATCATTCTATATGAATAAACAATTATCTCTCTTACATTCACTTCATCTATTTCTTCGAGATTTCGTCCGATGTTCGGAAATAAATCTATATACTCTGATTTGTCAACAATATCATTTACTACCTTTTTAGCATAGTAAATTGAATCCTTGGCTATATAGTTGTATATTTGTAACAAGTCAGCTTTGGACGTATACGACCATCTTACCATTGTTCAATTTCCTTACGCAATTGATTTACTTCAGTGAGCCTACCCTTGTTAATATCATTTTCGCCTTTTATCACTTTATCTATAAGATACAGTTTATACATAATATCATCTAATTTGACTGTATCCGGCATCTTCAGTATTGCATCTACTGCCGTTTGTTTAATGCTTCCCATGATAAATACCTCCGTTTCATACGTTAATACTTAGTTAAATTATATCATAAATCTATGTGTGACATACTCCCGCCGCCTATAGAGGCGGGGGCTTCCTGGGATGTATCGGCTAACGCCGATATAATTACCAGGCTATCCCCATTTGTCCAAATATCATTTTCAATATTTTTATAGACACCTATAATCCCCGTTATCGTTACAGTAGCCCACTTTCCTCTTGGATTTCTCTTATTAAAGCTTGCGTCAGACTTTCTCCGGTCTCCACTACTCCTCCGGGAAATTTCCAACCACGGCAGGGACTCTTGACAAGCAACACCTCATTTTTCACATTTGTTACAAACCCACCAACAGCAACTGTATGAATTGGTATGATTTTTCACCTCATATATTATGAATACTTCGTACTCATCGTGTTTCAGTTAAAATCCCATTTCTTCGAGTATCAATACCGCTGCCTCAATTGCTTTCGGGCATACCTCTTTTTGCCTGCCCGGAAACATAGCTCTGACTTCGGTATCGCGGACATCATAACCGAGCAGTTCACGACAAAGGACAGTCCCTTTTCTTTTCAGGTATTCTTTCATAAATTCTGATGTAACTTCATAACATTTTTTCTTGGATGCTTTATCATTCGCAATATATTGCCCGTATTTTAGCCCGACTACCATTACCGCACCAGAAACCGCACCGCAAACCTCACCACCCGTAAACCGCCCCCAAATCCACAGGCAAGCTTCATCGAAAGCTCTTCATTCATCCCAAACTGTCCGCAAAGCGCACCGATAACAGCCTGAGAGCAATTAAACCCGCTGTTAAATAATTCAAGTGCTTTTTGTACCTTTTCGCTCATATTTCACACCTCCTACACAAAATATATCTTTACTTTACAATACCAAACTACTGTGAATAAATAATCGTTCCAACGGCTTACTATCGAAATCGCACTAAGGATGGCGCAACCTTTTGTAGCCAATATCATGGTCACGGTAGACACGCCGGTTACCCGACGCACCCCGCACAGATCCGGACTTGCAGTATTCCCGCATCCGGCTCTTCATAAACAGTAGCGACTGTAATCAAGCAGTTACCTCGACAATCCTTGGCTTTACTATCTTATGCATTTTCAGTATGGCATTAAAGGTTTCCCAGGAATAGCTTTTCCGCTCACTTCTCAGATTCTCATCTAAATTCTTCTGGTATTCAATAACTGTCATTCGGTCAACGCCTGCGGCAGATTTCTTGTTCAGCCTTTAGAACGCAGACCTGAGGGTATCCTTATTAAGGACTCCATAAAGATTTCCAAAGCGGTGTTTCTTGTCGTTGACTGCTTTCTGAGCTATTGCCTTCAGTGAGGTTTGCATCCATACTCCGATCCGACAGTCCGGTGAATGTTTCCTTTGAAGACTGCCTGTTTGTGTAAACCCCTTCCCCTTGTAAACGGCTTTCCCGTTCCCTGAGTACTATGAGTTTATCCGACTCCCTGTATGCATTGGTACGCCTTCTTTTTGGTTGGTTAGTACCTACCCGTCTTATCGGGAGCTTACAGGGTCTCCCAAGTTCCTATGCCTTCTCTCAATACATGCCATGCTCTTTGACTCGGGTTGCTTGGGCGAGCAGTTCAGCAACGCTGAACGACCAGCCCCGGTAGTCCCTCAGAAACCTCACCTTATATCGGTTCCCTTGTTTTGACTTCCGCAACGTTAACTGCGTCGTCGACTACTCTTTGTCTTTCGACCAAACGCTGACGAGGCTCAATCACTTTAGAAAGTACAGTCTTTCTTACGGCCTATATTGTTCCCTGTGCACGCTTCGTCCTATGGTTACCCGGTCGGACGCAACACTCGGTATGGGTGGTTGGTTAGACCTTACCCAATAGAGACTTTCACTCTATAAGAAGCGCACAAGCTTTGCTTGGCGCACGAACGTCCCGGTTTTACGACGCCGACGAACCGGACCAACGGAGCCTTTCCCTTTAGCAGCGCTTGCCGCCCGGTGAGACGGTGTGGCAGTCACGACCCTTAAGCACACCCTAAGCGTGAAAATTTTTTTAGATGAAGTCGGCAATCTCCAATTGGTATGACTGTACAGAACCCTATGATGCTAACTGCGGGACAGAACTTTGCCTCTGTGACCACAACACAGGCGAGATATTATATTCTTTAAAGGCTGCTAAGACATCAGGTCTGACTTCTTTTTCATAATCATTAAGAAATACAAACATACTTGTTCCTTGTTTTCTAAAGTCTCTAATATCAGACCATGAGAAAAGAATATTCTGAGTCCTATCTTTTGTGGGGTTATTAATTGCTTTTATTAATCTTTCAGGCTGCTTCTTGGAAGCCGGAATAACAAAATCAATTGTATGTGAAAAACCGCTTTTCCCACTAAATATAGCTGATGGTGTATACCTAATTTCATTGCTATTAAGGAAGTTTTCAACATCCTCTAAGAAAACACTCATAACTCTATGCTGGGATAACATAAACATATCACTGACAGATAGCATTGCTTGCATTAGCATGTGCTTTTTTTGAGCAAAATTTTCGAGAGTGGCTTCTACAAATAGTTCATCATTTTTCTGCTTAACTCCAACACTATTAATTATGGTATCTAGAAGTTCTTTTCTTCTCACACTATTAATTTCACAACCCGACATCAATAGATCACCAATTATATAGCCATCATCAGTTAAGATAAAATTATTATTTTCTTGCTTAACATAAATTTGAATATGATCATTATGATTATCCAGAAAAGGTGTAGTGATTTCTGTATAATCCTGAATTTCAGTAGTTGTAATATTTTCTCTTAACCAATTAAGATATATATCTATGAAATCCGTCCCTTTTAATTTCATTGAAACATCCCTTCCTGGATGGAAATTTCACTCGTATTCTGAACTTTACAGTATTCTAAAAACTCTATTAATGCCTTTATTAAGTCTTTCGCATCGGTTATTTGACCGGTTAATGGATAAGCCCACCTGACATCGAAACCCTTCGCTTAATATAAATTTTATAGCTTCACAGTTTTAATATTAAGTTTATAATATGAAACAATTACGGTTCTTGTCTCTTCAAAGCATTACTATTCTTTTCCGCCACACGATGTGGCGGTTTATGCTTTCGATGGTGTATAACGGTCTCGCATTGCCGACGTCCCTGAGCTTTACAGGCGATGTTCGAGTCTTAGAACTGCTTGTCAGTTCTTGACGAGGACGAGACGACTCGGTTAGCGAAAGGATGAGGCGCGCACGCTTCAGCCCCACCCGAAATCCAGCCCACGCTGATTCCGCTTACCGCGCCTACTACGGCAATGCAATGTTAGATGATGTCGCCGCTTCTTGATTTTATCAACATCTTGAAAATTATTAATATAACGTATCCAACTATAACCCCTGAAATATTTAATATAAAATCATCCACATCAAAACTACCCTTCATTGTGATTAACTGCGTAGTTTCTAATATGAATAACCCCAATAAAGCAATGATTAGAGTTTTAAGTAATCTAGTTCTAAAAACTAGTGGAATCAATATCCCAAACGGGACAAATACTCCAATATTTCCAATCAGATTAATAATCCACGTCTCCGTGTTGAATTTATCTATTTGTATGAAATGTTTTATTGTTGAAAAAGGAGTTAAATTATACATATACCCTGAGTGGGACATTCTCCCAAATCCCCAAATCATCCAATATGCCAAAAGCAATGAATACCCAACTAATAAAATAATTACGCTCTTTCTTCTGAACGATATCTTCATTGTATTCTCCAAAACATATATTTCCCGGCGATTTCACCTAGCGGCCCTGCATTACCGATATCACCCCGCCTCTTTGATCAACCTTTAAAACTTTCTCTATTGCTAAGGTTATTAGCTTTAAAAGAGGTCCAACCTCCATAACCTCTTCGTTTTGTAATTCCCAATAATGCACACAATGTCTTTTGAGTTTAACAATTATCGAGCCAACTCCAAACGGACCAATACAGTGTTCTACAACCCAATAGACAGTAGAATAAATTCTACCACCTGGAAGTTCCATATTACCATTTATGATATCACAAGCAATACAACTATCCATTAATCCTACTCCATATATAAAACCAGTTTATTTTTGCTATATTAATCCCCGCCATGGATGGCGGGTCCCTCATTGCATGTTGTATAACTCCTGTCTTCACGTATTACTTCGTGTATGCAAACGAATTATATGGTTTACACGAAGTTTGTTGCGTGTATATTATATATAGTATTATATGGTATTCATGTCGTCAAGTGGATTTTTTATTTGACATAGCTTGTGGTTGCTTACATGCGTATATATCTCTGTTGTCTTACTGCTTTGATGCCCCAATAATTCTTGAATACATCTTATATTTATTGAGAATGTTTTGGATAGATCGTACACTAATGTGCGTATTATCTTCCTGACCTATTTCAACAGTTCATTGGCTTCTATAATCAATCGATGTGGAACAAGAGTTGAGGAATGCCAAGGCTGAGCGCTGCTTAAGACATCAAGTTTTGCCTTAGCTACTGATACAACTTCATTCATCAAACTCGCCTTCTTTTGGCATATAACTTCCGGTAACCTCAATAATGTTTCCGTCAGGATCAGTCAGATGAAAAAAATAGTATGGACTTACATTGTTGACATATTTAATTCTGCTAAGATCACTTGATATATTTAAACTATTTACTCTTTCGTATTCCCTTTTTAAATCTTCAACCCAAAAGTTTAAAACAAACTTATGTGTATTTGGGGCAAGTGCTTTACCACGCAAGTCATCAAACAAATCGCTATACTCGCCTTTATGCACCACCTTATCTGGATTTTCAGTATCAAAATGGCCGTTCATTATTGATATATTCTTTCCCTCAAAAATAAATTGAGCGAACCTATCCATATTTCGACTTGTTACAGACATCTCAAGCAATTTTTCGTAGAAAGCAATAGATTTCTCAAAGTTGTTGACTATCAGATATATTGAACCTAAATGCATTGCCTCATCTCCTTTCCTAATTTTAAAACATTTATCTGTGCGGCTTCGTGTCGCACGAGTTGCATTTGCGACGTCCACCCGCTTACAGGAAACCACTTATGCCTGAGCACTCTTTGGGTGGGCTAATGCGATGGCCGACTCGGTTAGCTGGCGGGTGTAGGCAGGAATGACCTCCTGCACTGCTCACAGAGGCATTCTGCATGCTTGCCCTTTATGCAAATGCGTTGTTATGTAACGTGGGAGGCCCCGTGATCCAGAGGAGGCCGACAAGATGTCGGACCCCAAAATTCAATAACCAAGTCTGGTATATATAAATTTTATGAACTATACTATTCTTGCATTAACATTTTTTACCTCAACGTTTTATCGACAATCCAAGATTAATTACCAAGGATATGATAACACCCAAAATATTTATGCCAAATACGATAAAGGTGAGTGTATTACTAATAAACAAAGTGGATACACCTAATGTAAAAGTTATCAATCCACCTACAAACTCAATGAGCCCCATTCTTTTAGCATAGGCATCATCATATTTCTGATTTTTCTTATCTTCATCAAAATTATTGATTAAGGAGTATTTCCCTTTAAAGAAAATGAAATACCCAAATAATGCAAATAGAACTCCAACAATCATCAATGCAATTTTTATAGCAAACATACTCTGCCTCCCATTTCATTAATATGCTCATAGCAGGAAGCGTAGTTCATCGAAACATATACATCCATATAATGAACACCATCCACATCATATTCTTCCTCAAAGGCAAGCCTATCTTCCCAAGATGATGTTTTGGCAAATTCAAAAAGCGCATGGTATACTTTGGGGATTTTTTAATAGAATCACTATGTTGGTCGGTTATAGTTATTGTTGCATAGGTGTCAGTGTTAATATATGCAAGTTCTGCTCCCTCACACTTAGGGATAAAATCTTCCGGGATTCTATCCTTATTCTGCTATCTCATTACTCACTAAAGAAAATATCTTCTTTGCAATCTCATAGAATTTTATTGCATTGTTCTGGGTGAATAAAATGACATCATCATTTATATCAGGATAATGAGTTGCGACATAAACATTTGCTAAATCAGAACAGTCATTCCTGTAATCTTTGAAGTCAATTATAATTTTTTCTGCTTTAATACAGAGATTTTTTGTATCATGGTAGTTTCCTATTTTTTCTCCATGGTATGTTAATAGAGCTTTTAACGATTTCTCAACAACTTGCGAGCGTGTAATACTATTAAATTGTAGAGCTTATCTTGCTCTATTAGAATTCTGCAATTCTCAAGATCCATTTCAGCATATTCAAGCATACTTAATGCAAATTTACTGCTCATATAAAACAACACCTTCACTGAATATTGTTGATATAAAATCATTTTCTTGTTGTCTGGCAAAATGTATCTCATCAGGTGTATAAACCAATAAATCCAGCGGAATAGTATAATCTATCATTCTTCTTAATTCACACATTCTATCAAATTTACTTTTTTGTGTCTGTTTAATAACAAGAATATCAATATCGCTATCGTCAGACAACTCATTTCTTGCTGAAGATCCAAATAAAATAATCTTTTCAGGATTATACATTTCAATTATTTGTCTTTTTATCCTCTCGATTTCTTCCATGTATCGGTTCATACTAAAACCTCGCCTTTTTTCTATATTATACTATAAAACTGGAAATATATATACCTGCAAAGCCTTTTCCCTGAAGAAAAAAAGATAGAACTTAACGTTTGGCATCTGCTATTCGCCTTTATTCAAATCAGTTATTTCATCGCCTGCTGATGATTTCACTTTTGATAGCTCTGTCAATAATTTAATAGTCGCATGTGTTTTTTCATAGTCTTCAATGTCAATAAGAACATATCGGCCTCTACCATTCCTTGTTAAAAAAACAGGTTCTCCAACTGAAATATCTCGTAACACCTCAGCATAATTTCTTAAGTCTGAAACCGGCTTTATATTTGGCATAATAACAACTCCTACTCTTATGATATAATTATTATAGCATATTATACGTAATATTAAACGTAAAATTCCACAACTCTTCAACGGTTTTCTTGCAAAATCTGCGACAGGATACTTATTAGGTATGGTTGATATAACTTAATATCAATTCGGAGCAGCTAGAGATAAAGTTTATTACGTCTGATTTCGTAATATATCTTATAGATTTTTGTGTTGGCTTTCACCACCATCATACCAATGGAGTGTACGTTCTTTCCATGAATTTATTTCGTTTGCTCGATAATAATTCCATAAAGTCAAATGCTTTGGCTTGTAGAAGATATTGCCAGATGTTTTCTCTCCAAGGACTCTCATTAACTGTAGTATTAAACTATATTATTATCTCATCTATTAGACGTATTTAATTTTACATACTTCTGCAAAAATTAAGTAAAATTACTTTACCTTTTTGATATTCATCATTATATGCCTCGGGGTGAAACTGAACACTGGACGGATTCCGGTTACATCAGAACGGACATACCACAAGCCAGTTTCTTTAACTCGCTCCGCGCCGATTTCACTATGTTTGTACTTCCATTTTTCAGCGTTTTCACGCCGTATCATATTCTGTGCCAGTAATAACAACAATTGAGCACCTTGGTCAACTACAGCTTTTTCAGAATCAGAAAATTGCGCATCGTAGCATATATTTATACCATATCTAAGTCCCTTTATCTCAAAGATCGGATAAGTCCTGTAACTGCTCAATTTATAAAGAAGTTGTCCTGCATGGGCTTTTCACATCAAAGGAAAACAGGAAGAAATTTTCAAAGATTACGAGTATGCTGAGTTCGCATAATAAAACAAATATGCATTAACCAAAGCTTCTAAACACTTCTTTCATAATCGGTGCAAGGATGCACCGTCTTTGCATGGTCTGTCGCCTGACGTCTGGCGCTCAAGACGTGCCCGAGGCTTAGATAACTCCTATCTTGCTGAGGGCATGTGGTGCTGGCTTCATCTGCCTATATTTTACCACTTGTAATAAAAGCCAGCAACCTTTACTTGAGTGCATTGTTATCTATAGTGCCACGGCCCCTTGATCAGAGAGCGCCACGGACGGCGCTCCCTTTAAATCAGTCTCAACCACAAACATATTTCTTTCTTAGTGGTTATTTCTTATGCTTCCAATATTTACGTTTATATCCACTTCCAATGACATCTCCTGGTTCTAAAAACCGCGACCATTTAAACTCATTTTTTATAAGAAATTCGTGGCATGTATTATCGCTATCAGTATTCCCTGGACATAAAATAATCAATCCATTTTTCTTAGTAACCCTTTCAAGTTCAGAAAGCTCAGCTTCAAACATATCACCGAAAACATGTCCACACATAGCAATATCTGCAAATTCATCATTAAAGGGTATTTCTTCAAGCAACCCATCTACCACAAAAATATTTGTACGTGCTTCTTTTTTTGCTCGATCACGCAAATATTTTCTCAGGTTGGAAACAGGCTCTACACAATATACATATCTCGCTAGAGGAGACACAGCAAAAGCTTGCTTTCCTGTACCAGAACCGATATCAACTACCGTTTTATCTGAATAATCTGTTAAACTCGTCAACTCTCTCTCATCCCAATCTACAAAAGGTTGATTATGGTAATCATCTGGAGTTGTAACATAAATTACCCAATCTTCCATGGAACAAATAAGCTCTTTTTCAATAGATCCCATGTTAGATGGAATTGGTTCATCTTTATACTCATCCAATAAGCTATCGACCCATCCACAAAGTTCAGGTGCTTTTTTCTTAACATACCACATAATATACGGATATGTTTTTAGAACAAGTGCCAGTTCCCTGCGTTTAGCATGCTGTGGGAAGTAAAGCAATTGTCTTTCATCAAACAATAATATTGTGTCTATGGGTTGTTCTTGAATGTCTTTTTTCCAGTTAAACATAAAAATCCTCCATTCATTAGGAGGGTTAAAGTATAGTCACCCTCCCATTTTGTTTTAAGCGAACTATAACGTTTTTCTTCATATGATATCACCCTTTCATTTTTATTTATCATAACGCCGAGGTGAAATAATCAAGACAACACAAATATTTCTACTACACCTTATAATCCAATTTTGAAATAACAAATTCTACAAAGCATTTCCCCAACAATTCCCGCCAAGGATGGCGGGGCTTTTCGTGGCATTGTAGATAACGGTTTGCTTCTGCGACGGTTTCAAGCCCTAAGCAAACCACGGAAGGCCTAGAGCGACTGCACTTGCC
>DAIPML010000122.1:0-8359 GCA_036768735.1 Clostridiales bacterium
TTTCATAAGGCGCTGAACCGTCACGCAATATGCCAAAACCATAACCGGGCATTACAATGCTGTCAAGATTAAGTGTTCCATTGGCTATAACACTTGACTTGATGCTGCCTGCAATGTTCTCGGGGTTTGCTGTAAATATGTCGGAGTGTAAGCCGAAAGCTGAGTCATCATTTAGGAAGTACGCAAACTGTGCATATATTGGATCACTGGTTTTTTCAAAATATTTAACCACTTTATCAACATCTGCAATGATCTCTTTTCCGTCCGAATCGCCTATTGGCACCGTATGTTTAGCAATCGCTGTTAACGGGAAGAACGAGGAAAGCATTTTTGTGAAAATCGGATCTTCGTATAGATTAACTTTGGTGTAATTATCATAGCCATCCAAAGCATCTGCGATAACCATCAGTGATTCCACCCATTTCATGTTATAGGCAGGAGAGCCTTCTGTGCCCATCCCATCGCAATACGTGTTATTTACCAGCGATGGCAATATATCGCCGCCTGTAACCTTTCCATCTTCCACACTGCCTGCCTTGAAAATATAGTCAAGCCACTCGTTGGTTTCTGTCGGATTATTAAGAACAATAGCGGCAATTGATAGTGCTGCCTGCTGCATACCGTAGTTATCCATCATTTCAGGTCTTTCAGACAAATCACGTATCGTTCTTATTATGTTGTCTTCTATGTTTACACAAATTTTATCGGCGTACGATTTATCATTTACAAGACCAAGGGCCGCAGCTTTACCCGAAAGAAAATCAATTACTTCAGTATTACCGACTATCGGGTAGAATGCGTCATATGCTTTTGCAAGGATCTGCTCAGTTGCACATTCTTTTTCCGTACCGATAAACTCTACATTAGGGTAGAGATCTGCTATTCTGTCAAGTAGCACCAGCCCTGCTTTACCATATTTCTCGTCATCTGTGTAGAGGTATGCGTCAATCAGTGTCTGAAGTATGGTTCCCATGTCATTTATACTCTCAGGTGTTACCATAGTCCATAATTCTTCGAATGATTTAAGAGCATAAGGATCTGCTGCACTAGTAGCGCTATTTTTTGCTTCAACAGCCCAGGAATAACCTTGCCCTACATTATTAATGGCATTTGAACGCTTTGCAGCGGTATAGTAGGTTAATCCCTGTTTTGTTCTTTTCGCAATAGCACCAGTATCAAAGTATGAATCCATTGCAATATTAAATGTGTGATCACCTTCCCATGATGTATTGGGGAAGAACACGAGGTTGCTTGTTCCATCCTCAAAGATATTTATTCCGGGATCGTAATCCTTTATTTCAACTATGGTATTCTCACCTCGGGGTGTAACACTTTTAATAACAAACGCATGAACACTACCGTCAGGATGTGTTATTGTAATTGTCTTACCGACAGCAGTTTCGGGAACTGAAGTACCAACAATAAATGCGTCCATAGCAGAGCTTTCCGCTTTACGTAGTGTGCTGATTACCTTACCTGTATACTTGCCCTCACCCTTTATTGTCGATCCATTCACATCAATACTGTCAGCCTCTATGGTATATACAGAAACCAATTCGTCATTCATATACCTTAAAAATGCCATCTTCCCGTTTAAGGTTATATCTTCTACAGTTAAAGGCACTGAAGGGTTTGAGTTACTAATAATCACATCAGTAATGTTGCGACCCGGGAATAAAGATGACGGGTATATAACCTTAACTGCAACATCCTTTGGATTAGGAGTCTCAAGCTTTTCTATGGATGTTATTTTAGCCGAAGAATCTGCTGCATATGGCTCCATAACATTTATAAATGTGGACTGAAGATCTGTTCCATCACGTCGTACAACCATTTTAGGCATATATACCTTCGGTTCCTGAAGACCCTGAGCTTGAGTCAAGCCTGATACTGACGGTGCTTTTCCTACAAAGAGCTGCGAATTGTCACCTGCAAAGCCTGTTATTTTCATGCCCGCTGTATTTGCTGTGCCATCGTTTGTTACCATTGTAATTTCATACTTGCCATCTACAAGCTCTTCTGAGTTTACATCCACATCTTGAACCATAGCATAGGCGTAATATAATTCCTCTCCACCGTAAACTGCGCTTCCCTTTTCCGTTTCTTTTGTTGGCGGGGTTACAACAGTTCCTGCCGGAAGAAGCAGACCATCATTATAATCCTGCATAGCTATATCAGTGGTAAAGCTTGATGTCTTGCTTGTTGCGTCACCGTTTAATGTATATTCATGGCGGTTTCCGCCGTTTACTCTGAATATATCAAGAACATAGCTTTCATCTGAGCCCTCCATTTTAATATACCAAGGCTCTCTGTCATATTCATTGGCAATACCAGGATAAGCATTTTCCTGACTGGCTTTCATAACCTGAACGGTATTATCGATATTAGCGTAGTTTTCAACTTTGCCGCCATAGGAAGCTGCATCGGGTTGAATAGCATCCTTTGAATCTACCACAACTGTATTATGGCCTAATGTCGAAAGTGACCAGAAATGTAGCTGCGAATGGGTGTAACCAAGATCAGGAAGCAGTTCCTGTCCATTACTCCAAAGTGCAAGGCTTAACGGATCATAATGAACGTGTGAGCCATAGCGAGGTGCATAGGTCATGTATAGCTGGCTTGTTGCGCTACCTTCACCCTTGGACATTCTTGCGATATTTGCTGCAGGCATCAAAATAGAGCCTATATTTGCCACAGTGCCGCTTCCTGTTTCCCATGTATCCTGTATTGGGAAAAACCTTCCGGTTGGGTAAACAACAGTATTTTGAATAAGGTTTGAAGATTTGAATACAGGATAGTGATCGCCCATATCAAGATTTTGCACATTCATTCCTGTTCTTGGGGATATGTAGCCTGCCGGATCAGACCAGCCTTTTAGATAATTTAGTGTATCATTTGTGCCGCTCAGGCTCTGTGTATGATAAGATAAAGTGACTTCCTTCCAGAAGCCATCAAGCAGAAAACCATTTTTAGCATATGCATCTACCATATTCATTGCCTGGTGAACATAATCCGGATTGCCCGTGTTTCTACCAAGAACAACAAGACCTTGCCAGCTCTTGTAGTTCATATTTTGATGCTGGTTGGGGAACATGTTGAAAAATTGCACATCATCATGAAACATGTCTCTTGCAATTAACTTATCAGCATCCTCACCCACGTTTTCACTTACTATATCCAGAGCGTTCGTTTTTCTAAGATTTCCATAAACCGGAGCATATGTTTTTAAATCGTCAAGTTCTTCAAAGTTCCATCTATTAAATATACCGCCAAAATGGCCAAAAGGAGGTCCCCAGCTCCATTGTACGGGAGAAGCATTCTCTAAATAATCATATTTTGGCATCCAATCCTGATAAGCTTTTGCCAGATAATACAGCACATATGCAGCCCCAACAGGATCTGTCTTTACTAGCGAAGATAATTGTCCTTTTAAATAATCCTCTGCTCTTCCGTTTAATTGTGCATCCAGGAAATATCTCTTTCCACTTTCATCTTCATAATAGCCGAAATTAACTTCTTTGCCTGTTCTTGAAGTCAATGCCAAGATTCCATTGTTTTTGTATTTCTCAGGTGTTGTAGTATAAGAATAGGAACCGTCTTCATTCTTAGTTCTTGTTACTCTAAGAGTTTCTACACCACCGCTAGTTTGAAATAGACTGTCTGTTACCGGATCATAGCTTATAGTACCTGCTGCCGGGCTTCCGTTAAGGATATACCCTATAGCCTCAGGCATTATTCTGATAAGAGCCTTGGCGGTATTGCTTATTTCCTCTTCACTTTTATTTTGCAAAATTGTTTTGTTCAAAACTTGTGTATCCACTACAAGGCTATTATATACAGCGCCTGCATCAACAACCAGCTGTCTGTCAAACATCATCTCGTATCTACTGATATTACTATTTTTAATATAGATATTCAGCTTGTACAAACCATCGTTTAACATATATGGATGCTTAACTATAAAATAGAGCTTTGAATCTTTTTCAGTTATATTAAGAATTTCAGCTTTGGATTTATTGCCAAGCTCACCTACCCACTCGGCATAAAACCCTGCAGTTTCTATATCCAAATTGACCTCATCATTATCGAAACAAATTAATTTCGTATCAAACCCCATATAGCGTAGGCTTGCGTTTTGTGGAATTTTAGTTGAAAACGATATAGGAGCAGCACCAAACACTGTGGTTTTTGGATATTCTTCATAGAAAATGCTGCTTGTTCTGTTGGTGATCGGTGCATATCTAAAATTAACTGAATAGCTCATATCCGATTCAATCAGGTTATCACCATAAATAGAATTTCTTATTGGAGCCCATGAGCTTGCAGTCTCGGTATAAGGACGTACCCTTGTAATATTAAACTTCCATTCCGCAGAATTAGACGGGTAAGGAACATCAGCAGTTTCGGATGGCACAAGCTTTGCAAACGGAATTTTAACCTCGGCTGTCCATTCTGATTCATTTATACCATATTCTGCATAATAACCTTTGTTTTTTGCAAGAGTATATTCCAAACCTCCTCCGTAATGAATCCCCAGCCCGTCAGTCCTTGCTTTGCCATCATGAACAACTGTAGTATTGGAAGGATCAGGAATTAATACAGCATTATAGTAAGGTGTACTATTCACAATCGAATCAGAAGGTGCAATAAAAATAGATACTCCTTCAAGGGGGACAGGAGCACCTTCGCATCTTATAAAGAAATATAGGAAGTTATCGTCATATGTAACCTTAAATGATGTATCAGACTCAGGTTCATCCATATAGAACACTGTTGAAAAACCAGAGTTTAATGAAGCACCGCTCCAAGCAGAATCAGTATCTGCACCATCAAGAACAGGCGCTTCTGCTGCCTTATGAATGACTAAATCGCCTGATTTATAAACATTTGCTAAAGGTGAATCGGCAATAATCCTTTTATTAAACTTATCCCATTTTACACTGCAGTTCATCGTATAAAAGAAATCCTTTACAGGGAACATAACAATTTCACCGATTATTTTCGGGGCGTTGGAAATAATCCTTTCAGTGCCGTTTACCGATATTGTGTTGCTGCCGACAGAAGCAACTACATTAAGATTAAGCATGTCATTTGTAAAACTGATACTAGTAGTGTCTATTTCAGCACTTGCTCCTGTTAGAAATGCAAGCTCCTCTACAGGTGCTAAAAAAACATCATCTTCCTTAATTATACTTTCTGGCTGCGAGAATTCAAGCTTATTTCCATCAAGATATATGTCGGTCATTTCACCGGATGCCCATACCTCTAATAACCCGACTCCTGTAATACTGAAGCTTGTTATTGAAAAAATAGCAGCAAGAAACACAGCAAGGATCTTTGATACTTTCTTCATACACTTTCACTCCTTCAAATTTTGATTAAGTTCATAGGTTTTTGTGTTTTACATGATGTTACTCGTGTTTTGTAAAACTTCTTTCTTATTATGTGGGTTCTTTGTGTTACAAGTACACTTCTTGTTGTTGTGCCTGCATACCATAAATTTTATATGTCACAGACTAATTGTAGATTCTGTCAAGTGAACCGCTGGTGATAATTGGATAAGATGCGCGCACATCTTTGTTACCACTGTAATTGTATTTAACTATGTGGGTTAAAAACAATGCTGATAAATCACGTAGAAATATCGTCATTTGATTTATAAGGTAGTCCCCATCAACACTATGCAATTAATGATGATAATTCTTATATAACGATTTTAGTACTTGTTTGGTTATTTTTAATATAATAGCTGGTGGATTAGTTCATTTTTTTGTGATATAATCTAATCATCCATCATTGATTCCGTTGATTTAACTCAAAAGTGATTTGTGTAATACAAGAATTTTTTCAGTTACCAATTTTTTTGGGAAATGGATTGTGGAATCAATCATTACATGCTGGAAGTAGTTGACAATGTGACATATCAAGATTATTTGTTTTTGATTTATAATACGCATTAACTTCATTTTTGTGTTGCAGAGAGAAACGGAGGAATACAATTGGCGAAAGTCTTAAATTTGATAAATAGAAGTAAATCAAAAAAGAAATACTTCTTCCCTTTTATGCCGTCGCTACTTATTTCATTTATATCAATAATTTTGTTATGCACTTTGATTATGGGGATCTTATCGTATAACATTGTAAAAACATTTATGACTGATCAAATAATTGAATCAAATAATAAATTACTTAATCAATATAAATCCAGTATTGATATAGCATTGGTTCAAGCTGTTGATAATATATCTTCACAAATCGTTCGCGATTTGTCCGGTAATTATATTCTTAACCGTTTTTTCCAAGATCCTCTGGAAAAAAGCATCGTTGACACTTCAAAGGTAGGCGAATATTTAGAAGATATGAGTGTTCTTAACCCACTAATTTTTTCGCTGGCAATATATTATGAAAATAATAATCTTCTAGTTTCAACCGATTTTGTCAGACACACACTTTATAACTCCATTGAATCCCAAGGTGATCTATCTCATTATTATAATTTAGTTCAAAAAGCGATTGATTCTTATTCCGGTCACAATGAGAATCTTATGCTTTTTTTTGATTTTGGCAAAAATTTGGCTTTTAAGGTATCCGAGGTTCAAGGCAATAAACCTCCTGAAACAGTAATTCATGCAGTCAGGGTAATCTATGGCTACAATAGAGGGGTCAGAGGAGCCGTTATTGTTACTGTCAGCGGCGATATATTTAAAAGCTTTTTAAGCAAACATGCTCCGGAAGGTTTAGGCAGTATTTTTATTATAAATAAGGATGGAAGCATCATATCTCATACAGATAGCTCTATTATAGGTCATAACATTACAGAGCTTGGCTATGAAGAGCTTTTGAAACAAAATAATGAGAACGGGTATTATGTAGAAAACACCAACGAGGGTTTGCCTACAGTATTTTCTTATCAGACTTCGTTATACAATGATTGGATGTATGTCTCCGTTGCTCCGATTTCGGAAATTTCATCCGTGACAAATTATATCCTAAGACTATTGATATTAGTTGCATTAATATCGATTGCAGTAGGAGCCCTCGCATCATTCTCTCGGGCTAAAATGCTTGCAAAACCAATGAAAAATATTGTAAACAATATTAAAAATAGCCCATACTATAGCAAGCAGGCAAAGGAAAACAATGAATATTCACTAATTAACAGCACTATTAATAACATGGAAAATATTATGAAGGAAAAGGAAGTTGCTCTTCAAAAAGTGCTGCCTATGATAAGAATGAATTTCCTTAGCGCATTGTTTTCAAGTAACCCACCTGATACCTCTGAAATAAATGCAAGAATGAGAATGATGGATATAGAGTTTCTCCATAAATTCTTTTGTGTTGCAGTTGTTAAGCTTGAAAAGCTTCAAGAATCTGAAAAGGTAGTCTTATACGAATATGAAAAATTGCAAATTTGCTCAAAGCTTGAAGAAATGTTTACTACAGATAACTCCATATGCCTTTATTACGAAAAGGATAACACAATAAAGATGCTCGTAAATTTTGATTTTGAGGAGAGTATTTTATATAAGCTTGGCGAAGAATTCTTTAACGAAACACAGAAGCTTTCATCGGAGGGCATTTCAATTTCAAAGTATATGTCCTTTGGAAAAACAGATACAAATTTGCAGCATATGAGCACCTCTCATAAAATTGCTATGAACGGGCTGAATTACAGCTATGTTTTCCCCGAAAAATATCTTTTTACGTTTGATGATATCATCAATCTTGAAGAAAAACGCTCATATTTAAACAGACTTCTTTTGAATAATCTCTCCAATTCGCTAAAGAGTCTTAATTGTGAAAAAAGTATTGCAGATATGGAGAATTTAATTAATAATTTAAGAGGTGGAAGCTTCAGTTATCAGCAAATTTATACTACCTTAAGTTCATGTGTATCATTAGTTGAGGATTTTTTGACTACACATGTAGGTCAGGATATTGATCTTGAAGCAGGCTTTAGAAATACATCAAACATACTGGAATATGAAATATGGATTAAAAAAGTTATGCATAAGGCTTTTAGCGATATTTTAGAAGCTGATTCAAATAATAATATAATTGTAGTTAGAGCACAGGAGTTTATCAAGGAAAATATACAGAATCCACAGCTATCTCTCGAATATGTCGCACAGGGGTTGGATATTAATTACAAATATCTCAGCAGGGTTTTTAAAAACGAAACAGGTATAAAGTTTATCGATTATGTTACCAACCTAAAGCTTAATCACTGCAGAAATTTATTAATTAACACCAACTTAAAAGTTGAAGAGGTATCAGATATCATGAAATATTCCTCTCCACAGTATTTTATCAGCAGGTTTAAAATGATGTTTGGCTACACCCCAAAGCAGTACAG
>DAIPML010000122.1:8459-9670 GCA_036768735.1 Clostridiales bacterium
TCTATCATAAAAAACCTTTCCATCCGACATAACGAGCCTTACACGAAATTCTCTGTCCATAACAACCAAGTCTGCGTCCATACCTGGATTTACGATCCCTTTCTTTTTGTCGAGACGAAGAATTCTGGCAGGTGTTGCAGTAGCCATTTTAACTGTTTCATTCAATGGTACTTCTGCCAGTTCAAACATATTTTTAACCAAAAGATCCATTGTGCTTACACTGCCGGCGAATGCAGAACGATCAGGCAGTTTTGCAACCCCGTCTTCTATAATGATTTCTCTACCACCGCTTCCTTTGGCTTTTTGACCCTCCGGTAACCCGGCGGCGCAGATTGAATCAGTGACTAATGCAATTCTGGCAGATCCTTTAATTTTATATATTAGCTTTAATAAATCAGGCGGAAGATGGTGTCCATCAGCGATTACTTCAACAGTATACCCATCTAACAAATAGCCGCTTTCAATAACGCCGGATACCCTATAAGCATTTATCCTGCGAACCGTTGA
Organism: Clostridiales bacterium; assembly: GCA_036768735.1. GTDB lineage: Bacteria > Bacillota > Clostridia > DSM-8532 > DSM-8532 > JAAYGP01. Next base: position 8,967 of record DAIPML010000122.1, read on the forward strand.
TGTGGCTGAATAAAAATGTGTAATGTGGGAATAGCCGGATTCTAAGGCTCTTAACATATCCTCATTATTTGCATTTGAATGTCCAACTGAAAACAAAATATCATAATTTCGGAGCCTTTCAGCCATTGTAAGCGTTCCGTATATTTCTGGAGCTGCGGTAATTCTAGAAATTACATCCTCATAACATAAGATTTTTTTTATGTCCTCAGCATCCGGAGATTTGCATGCATCAACATTTAATGCGCCTAATTGCTCTGTTGAAACAAAAGGACCTTCCAGATGCACTCCCAAGAGATTTGGATAAGCTCTTGTGCTTTTTACTTCCCTGAATTTGTCAATCACTGAGAAAATTTTATCCATAGGGGCACAATTAGTCGTCAAAAGCATCGTTGTCGTTCCATGTTTCATATGAAAAGCTGAGATCTCACCAATGGATCTCTCGGTACCCTCCATAAAATCAGCACCACCGCCACCATGCACATGCATATCGATGAACCCCGGCATTACATAACATCCTTGAGCGTCTATTACCTGCAAATTCTCGTAAGAAGATGCTTCATCAGTTTTAATTATATCTTCTATTTTTGAACCGTTGATAATAACCGAATGACTCTTCAATACTCGGTATGGTGTTATAATTTCAGCATTAACAAGAATTGTACGGCTCATCTCTTTACCACCTTTTATCTTATTCTTTTCAATGA
>DAIPML010000123.1:0-9500 GCA_036768735.1 Clostridiales bacterium
AAGAAGTCTTAAATTTCATCAGAAAGTCACTTTGTGACTTTCTGGGTGATAACCAGATTATATATTGGATTAGAAACAAGTAGCTAAATATGTATAATTCGACGATTTGCTGGTTTTGAAAATCAGTTGAAATTACATATGAAATTGCTAAACTGAAGAACTCATACTGTTGTACGGTTGAAAAATATGCATACTTGGTTTAACTGCAGGATCGAATAAGCAACACACCATTTCAACGAGGTGGGAGACATCTGATACTCGTTATATTTGGAATATGATAATTTTTGAGATAATGCAGTGAGTTATTTGTGTTTATCAAAAGGAAAAAGGGAGGACAAATAGAAATGAAGTTACAAAATATTGAGCAGTCAGATCCGCAAATTGCACAGGCGATATATAGCGAAATAGAAAGGCAGCAAAATAAAATCGAATTAATTGCCTCTGAGAATTTCGTAAGTAAAGGTGTGCTGGAAGCTATGGGTACGCCATTAACTAACAAATATGCTGAAGGGTATCCGGGAAAGCGCTATTATGGTGGTTGCGAGTATGTTGATATAGTAGAAAACCTTGCGATAGAACGTGCTAAAGAGCTTTTTGGTGCAGAACATGCTAATGTTCAACCACATTCCGGAGCTCAGGCAAATATGACAGTTTTCTTTGCGATGCTTAATCCCGGCGACACTTTTATGGGAATGAATCTTGCACACGGCGGTCATTTAACCCATGGCATGGCTATCAATATGTCCGGAAAGTATTTTAATGTTGTACCTTATGGTGTTAGAAAAGAAGATGGGCGTATAGATTATGACGAGCTTGAAAAACAGGCTGTCCAAACTAAGCCTAAATTGATCATCGCAGGTGCAAGCGCTTATTCAAGAGAAATAGATTTTAAGAGATTTAGAGAAATATGCGATAAGGTTGGAGCATATCTAATGGTTGATATGGCTCATATTGCAGGGCTTGTGGCTGCCGGTCTGCATCAAAGTCCCGTTCCATATGCTGATTTTGTTACTACAACCACGCATAAAACTCTTAGAGGTCCCAGAGGTGGAATGATTTTATGCAAGGAAGAGTATGCGAAAAATATAGATAAGGCTCTTTTTCCTGGTATTCAAGGGGGCCCGCTAATGCACATAATCGCCGCAAAGGCTGTATCCTTTAAGGAAGCACTTTCAGCAGAATTTAAAGATTATCAGAAGCAGATTGTTTCAAATGCCGCTGTTTTGTCGGAAAGCCTAAAGGAAAATGGGTTCGATATAGTTACCGGTGGAACCGATAACCATTTGATGTTGGTCGATTTAACCAGAAAAAATATCACGGGAAAAGATGCTCAAAACATGTTAGATGAAGTGATGATAACAGTTAACAAAAATGGAATTCCATTTGACCCGCAAAAACCTTTCATAACCAGTGGTATTCGTATTGGTACCCCTGCTGTTACCACCAGAGGTATGAAGGAAACTGAAATGAAAGAGATTGCCAGACTTATAAGCCTTGCTCTTAACGATTTCAATAAGAATAAGGATGAAGTAATAAATGCAGTTAAACTGTTAATGAGTCGTTTCCCAATATATGACTGATAGCAACGTTACAGTTCACAATTGACCAAAGTGGGCTTCGCCCACACCCCAATATAGGAACTCACAGATGCAAAACATAAATATTCTTGTTTTTATTTATGTTTTGCATCAGTAAGTTACTAAGGAGGCATATGTGTGCAACATGCGTTTTTGCTTGCAAAGTACGCTTTACGCCGCGAGCATTTGTAAATAAAGCGTAGTTTTAGTCATTGCACATCTATATCTCAAAATATAGAGGGTGTGAATAGTAACATACCAACAATAATTATATTTTACAGCTAAGAGGTCGTTGACAAAAATAAGCTGAGTGGGTATAATGTACTTTGTCGGCTTTTAGCCTGTAATATGGATATTGCCGGAGGAAGCATGAAAATTGATATATCGGATGTTAAAGTAATTCCAGGATCTGAACTAGTGATTGATGAGTCAGACATTATACCTGATTTAAAGAATATTTTTGATGCAATATCAGTAACCGAACCTGTTTATTTTAAGGGCGTTTTAAGCAATATGACTGAGCTTTTGTCCTTGAAAGGCAAAGTAACCTGCACATATGAGACAAAATGTGATTATTGTACAAAACCAATCGCAAAAAAACTGCAGGTTGCAATAGATGAAGTTTTGGTTGAAACTGATGAAGGCATAGAAAATATGACTGAATCTGATGAATATACCTATCAGGGCAATCAGATAGTATTGGATAAAATTTTGTCTGATAATATTGTTTTGTCCATGCCGATGCGCCATAGATGTGGCGAAGACTGTAAAATAATATGCCCGAAATGCGGAGAACCCGTCACCGGTATAGGATGTGGCTGTAATGATAAACAGCCCGTTGATCCGAGGCTGGTCGCTTTGAAAAAATTAATCGATAATCAAAATGCTGATGCTGCAGATTGATCCGAGAAACCGGAACGGAGGTGTTATAAATGGCAGTAGTACCAAAAAATAAGGTGTCGAAACAAAGAAGAAATAAAAGAAGAACACATTACAAAATAAAAGCACCAGAGCTGGTTCTGTGCTCCCAGTGCCATACATTGAAAATGTCTCACCGGGTTTGTAAAGAATGCGGTTATTATGGAGGAAAAGAAATTATAAAATCTGAAGCAAAATAAATTATGTATGTCCATGAAAAGAAGTAGCAGCGCAATCTGCTACTATTTTTTTCTGTTTGGGAATACAGGTTACATACCACTGTCATATAAGTAAAATAACGAAGAATTTGTGTGTTTGGAGGACTGAATGAGTAAATTCAGAATATCACAAGTAGTTGAAGGAAGTATTGCAAATGAGGCTGGTATTGAGCCAGGAGATATCCTTGTCTCCATTAATGGACAAAACATAACAGATATATTTGATTACCGCTTTCTAACAACCGATGAGGAAGTTCTTATGGATGTTGAAAAGCCTGATGGGGAAATCCTGAGAGTGGAGATAGAAAAAGATGAATGGGAGGATGTCGGGCTTTTGTTTGATAACCCACTACTCGATGAAGAAAAAAGCTGTCGTAATAATTGTATTTTTTGTTTTATTGATCAACTTCCCAAAGACATGCGAAATTCGTTGTATTATAAAGATGATGATGCTAGATTATCTTTTCTTTTTGGCAATTATATTACAATGACTAATATGCAACAAGAGGATCTTGACCGTATCATCAAATACCACATGTCACCTGTGAATATTTCAATACACACAACGAACCCGGAACTAAGAGTCTTAATGTTAAACAACCGGTTTGCCGGAGAGGGTCTTCAAAAAATGAAGTATCTTGCTGATAACGGAATAATCTTAAACGCTCAGATTGTTCTTTGCAAAGGTATAAATGATGGGTTGGAACTTGATAGAACACTCAAGGATTTATCAGATTTAATGCCTGCACTAAACAGCATTTCAGTAGTACCTGTTGGTTTAACCCGGTTTAGGGAAGGGCTTACCGAGTTAACGCCATATGACAGACAATCGGCAGCTGAAGTTATTTCTCAGGTGGAAGGCTGGCAGAGCTATTTTACGGAAAAAACAAACAGTAGACGAGTATACCTTGCTGATGAATGGTACCTAACGAGCGGGAAGAACATTCCGGACTACGAGGGTTATGAGGATTTCCCGCAAATTGAAAACGGTGTTGGCATGGTAGCCTCATTGGTTCAAGAGTTTATTGAAGCAATTTCCGATGAGAGAAAGCGCAGTATTAATAAGACTGTCAGTATAGCATGCGGAACTCTTGTCTATAGCGTTATTTTAGATCTTGCAAAAAAAGCAGGGGAATATTTCCAAGGGTTGAAGGTGCTTGTTTATCCGATTACGAATTATTTTTTTGGAGAAACTGTAACGGTCACCGGATTGCTAACAGGAAAGGATATAAAAACACAACTCAAAGGGAAGAATCTGGGTGAGAAACTTTTGCTGTCTGAAAGTCTTTTCAGAGCAGGAAAAGAGGTGTTTCTTGACGATATGGAGCTCAAAGAATTAAGTATGGAAATAGAAACAAAGGTTGTTAAAGTAAAATGCAGTGGAGATGAATTGTTGCAAGCGATAATTGATTAGGTGTTCAATTGATTAGCTGGATGGCTATACATTGATGTTTTCTATTGTTGTGCTATAATATGATTATCTCCCGGAAAGTCACATAGTGACTTTCCGATGAAATTTAAGATATCTTAAATTTCATCAGCCTTCGAAAGAAGGCTATATAATCATATTGCGATTATACCAGGTTGCAGCTTGCTGCAACATATTGCAGGTAAACCTGCAATAAAAAGTCGTTTCACGACTTTCTGAGAAGCAATCATAATATGATTATCTCCCGGAAAATCTAAATGCTAAAATTAATGAAATGAAATTAACTATAAATACGGAGTGATTGAATGAACAAGAAGCTGATAATAGGTCAGTTTAACGACGCTTTTACCCCTGTTATGGACGGGGTTACAAATGTAGTAAAAAACTATGCCTATTGGCTTGATAAAAAATATGGTGAATGTTATGTTGTAACTCCTGCATATCCTGGTTACGTTGACAGGGAAGAGTTCCCGGTGCTCAGGTATTATTCAATACCAATCAAAAAACGTGAGCCATATCGTTTTGGCTTAGAGCTGCTGGACATTAATTTTAGAAGTACAATAAAAAATATTCCTTTTGATATTGTTCATGCACATTGCCCTTTTACTTCGGGTGCAGTTGCTCAGCAAATTGCTAGGAAAGAGAATATTCCCATAGTTGCCACATTTCATTCAAAGTTTTATGATGACTTCAAGCAGGTTTTGAAGATCGATGCTTTTGCTAAGATTTGTACAAGATTAGTAATAGACTATTTTAACAGAGTTGATCGGGTTTGGACTGTCAGCAAGGGGGCATCAGATACCCTTCGTGAATATGGTTATAAAGGGTCAATAGAAGTAGTTCCCAACGGTAGTGATTTTGTTATACCTGATAATATGGAGAGCCTTATTACACAAACTGAAAATAAGCTGAACATTCAAAAGGATGAGTTGGTATTTTTATTTGTTGGACAGCATATATGGCAAAAAAATATAAAACTGTTGGTAGAAGCCCTTAATAAGGTATCTCTTGAGGGCATCAGATATCGAATGTTTTTTGTGGGAGACGGTTATGCCAAGGATGAATTGCAAGCTTATGTAAAGGAGCTGGGCCTTGACAGGCAGATTGAATTTCTTGGAAAAATTCTTGACAGAGACTACCTCCGTTCTTTATTTGCAAGAGCAGATCTGTTCCTGTTTCCATCAATATATGATAATGCTCCTATTGTTGTGCAGGAAGCTGCTGCTGTTGGCACGCCTTCTCTTGTTATTGCAGGCAGTAATACCGCAGAAGAAATTATAGACTACTCTAATGGTTTTCTTAGCGAACATGATACTGTATCATATAGTAAAAAAATTATTCAAATAACCCGAGACAAGGAAACCCTTAAAAAGGTCGGTGAAAATGCTAAAAAAACAATATACCGTAGCTGGGAGAATATTATTGACGAGGTTTATGAAAGATACATGGAAATAATTAAAAGCTATAATCGAAATCATAGAATTTCATAAAGATGAATTTTAATAAAGATAAAAGTTACATTATCTAGAAAAAATTGCGTGCTTAATTATATATAAAAAGTACACTCTTAAAGCACTAATGGTAGGTTTATATGGATTTGTTTTTTGTAATAATGCTTGCAGTTGGGCTGGCTATGGACGCCTTTGCTGTTTCAATATCTTGTGGTCTTTGTGTCTTGAACAAACAGCATAGGAATGCGTTTAAAGCAGCCCTGTTTTTTGGCTTTTTCCAATGGGGTATGATTTCACTGGGATGGTTAGCCGGTTTAACATTCAGAACATTTATAGAACCTGTAGATCATTGGATAGCCTTTATATTGTTGGTTTTCATCGGCGTGAAAATGTGGAAGGAGTCTCTGGAAGACGAACACGAACCGCTTGACCTGACGAGGCTTGGATTGCTGCTTACATTAGCTTTGGCAACAAGTATAGACGCATTTGCAGCAGGTATTAGTCTCACAGCTTTGGGGTATCCTATAATAAAACCATCTGTTGTTGTCGGCGTCATAACGTTTATTCTGTCATATATTGGAGTGCTGTTGGGTTGCCGCATGGTAAAATATTCGTATTTTCGAAAATACCTTGACCGTTTTGGTTCTATCATTTTAATTGGTATAGGTGTAAAGATACTGATGGAACATTTAATCTAATGTAAAAAGAATATTGTATAGATTGACAAAACACGCCACCAAATTTCTTTTTCAATTTATATTGCACTTGTGATCATGTTTTGTAAACAAAACATTGTCTAAATACCCGACTGCAGGTCAACTTTCTTTGGCTATGCAAAACAAATTGCACGTGCATCAGTTTATGTTTGATTTTACTGCAAAAACGCATACTTTTGAATAAAGATAAATTTATAGTATAAGAAAAGCACGTATTTCAGGCATAAAATACCGGAATAAAGGTTTTTATGACTGAAATACGATGATTTTTGAGTTTTAGCTGTGAAATCATGTTTATACATGTTGAATTTCTAACACAACATAATGAGCTGCCGTCACTTTGTAATTGTATATTCTTCATTTGTCAGTTTAAAACGCATTTCACCATTTTTAATTCCTGAAGATAAATAGACTTTTTTATCTCTTGTGACCATAATTGCTTCAACGCCATCTAACTCTTCAACCAAAGCCATACCGTCCTTAAGACCGAGGAGAAAAGTGGTTGTTGACAGTCCGTCTGCTGTGGTAGAAGATTCTGTTATTATTGATACGGAGGCAAGATTGTTGTTTTCCGGATACCCTGTCATAGGGTTAAGAATATGATGATAACGTATGCCATCTGCTTCAAAGTATCTTTCATAAATCCCCGATGTGACAATCGACAAATTTTTTACAGAAACAGTGCCAATATAATCACCTTGATACCCAAATGGATTCCTGATACCTATATTCCATGCGGAGCCGTCTTTTTTACTGCCGAATAGATACAGATTCCCTCCAAGGTTTAAAATTGCTGAATCCACTTTCTTTTCTTTTAAGTACATTACAAGTCTGTCTGTTATATAGCCCTTTGCAATTGCTCCGGTATCAATAAGTATTCCGCTTTTTGATAAGGTAACCGTACTGTTTTCTTTATCCAGGATAATTTCTTTATAATCAATATCCTGTATAGCGGCATTGACTTCATGCTGCTGTGGGATGCGGGGGTTATCACTGTTTATATTCCACAAATCAACCAACGCACCAATGCTTATGTCAAATAAGCCATTAGATATTTCACTGAAATATATACTTTTTTCTATTATATCAATCGTGTCTTTTGAAACTGAAACAGGCACGCCGATGTTCTCATTTATCCGAGCTATATCGCTGCCTGAGATATACCTGCTGTATCTGTTCTCGCAATCCCGGATCTCAGTAAACATATCAGAAAGCATTATTTCAGAGGTTTTTTCATCCTCAAATAAAGTAAGTTCAACAATAGTGTTTAATAGAAAATCAGAGCGGGTAACAGGCTCGTGTTTTTTTATTGTGCAAGCGTTTGTAAAAATTAAAAATATAAATATCTCAAGATATAAAAGCCTTTTCATCTCATAGCTCCTTATGTTTAAAATTGTGTTAATCCGCTTAACCAGGATTATCTTATCTATTTTTATCACAGTTTACAGTACTGCACAATGCTATTTTCCATGCAGATAGCTTCTTCAATCTCCCCGAACTGGCTATGCATCTCTAAGCTGCATTCCGCTAATGTTTTTATATTGCCCACACTTATATATTCGCAGTTACCTATGCACGGTAACAAATGCTTGTTGGAATGAAATTCAATTTCACTTCATATAGAAAAATACTGCAGTATAAAGTATAATGAAGTTAACATAACTTGTCTTAATAAGGCTACAATTAAAAAACTGTTACAGTTCAGACATTCGTGTGAAGTAGCAGGTGGTATGTGAGTCGTCTAGGAGCCTGCTCGGAAACTCGAATTTGATGAATATTTATAAAAGTACAGCCCTGAAACCCGCATAGGTTCGGTGAAAAAGTGAGTGTTTTTTGTATATTTATTAGAAATAATGGCTTTCCGAGCAGGCTCCCAGGTTCCCAGGCTCCCTCGAATTTAAATAGTATATCTCTGAACTGTAACGAAAAGCTTGTTTTTCATTACAGTTGTTGTAAAATGATACACAACGCAACAGCGTTATGGAATACTTTAAAATGATGATGTCCGGTCGTTTACTGAAAAACGAACGAAACAAATTAATAACAGGAGGACTTATTGTGATTGAAATTAAGAATACAAAAAGCAGTTTTGAACGTGAGCCGTTAGCTGCGTCTTTTGGTTTTAAGGGTAGTTATGTAAAGGAACTATGGCAAAGTGTTGCTGCCATAGAGGATAATAATGGACTGCGAGGAGTGGGATTGGGTGTACAAAGCATTCTTTGGTCTGACGCAAATGTATTTTCGGAATGGGGTGATATGGCAGGAAACAATATAATGTTTCTAATGACACAATATGCTTTAAAGCAAGCTAAAAAAATACCCTTTGATACTCCGATGGATTTACTTGAGCAGCTGCTTCCGTTAACTATGGAATATGGAAGGACTGTAACCGGTAACAGCAAATTAAGTACTACTTTTGCCTTAAATGCTCTTGTTTCACTTGATAATGCCGCATGGATTTTATATTGCCGGAACAAAGGAATAAGCAGCTTTGATGATATGATTCCGAAAGAAATAAGGCCGTCTTTGTCATTCAAGCATGAACAGCTTGCAAGTATTCCACTGATTTCATATGGTATAAATACCGAAAATATTAAAGACCTTATAAATCAAGGGTATTTTTTCTTAAAAATTAAAATAGGAAATGATCCTGAAAAAGATAATGACCCTGAAAAAATGCTGGAGTGGGATAAGAAGCGTTTAGCATCTATACATGAAATTGTAAAGGATTATAGAATTGCATTTACTGAAAACGGTTATATACCATATTATTTAGATGCCAATGGACGCTACCCGGATAAAGATCATCTTATGCGTTTTTTAGATTACGCCGACAAAATAGGTGCGCTTGAGAGAATTATGCTTCTTGAAGAGCCTTTTCCGGAAAGCTATACAACCTTTGTGGACAATATACCTGTGCGATTAGCGGCGGATGAAAGTGCTCATTCCGACAAGGAAGCATTAGAACGCATTCATATGGGGTATGGAGCGATTGCTCTAAAGCCTATAGCAAAAACAATGAGCATGTCCTTGAAAATAAGTAAGATTGCCTACGAAAATAAAACACCATGTTTTTGCGCAGATCTAACGGTAAACCCCATTCTGGTTGATTGGAATAAAAATGTGGCAGCACGGCTTGCGCCATTACCGGGAATGAAAATTGGTGTTCTTGAATCGAATGGACGCCAAAA